>JBGSSB010000143.1:0-17843 GCA_041737255.1 Chlamydiales bacterium
TGTTCTATCTGGCTTTACAGCAACTCGTAGGGGTTTCTTTGGACACCCTTGCTTCCGTCTACATATTCCCTCCTCTTTGGGTTATGATCGGATTTTCACCGACTAGAAATTACACATGCCGAGCGCAACCACAGCTCCTTACAGTCGCAATGGGCTTTAATAAGTCGCTCTGAACGAGCTCTAAAATCACTATTAAAAGACAAATGTTGCAGATAAGTTATTGCGTGAATATGTGCTTAAATCAACACCCTAAGCTGGACCCTCCTTAGGTATAACTCTTACGTGATTAGGGAAGATCTCTGAGACTAGGGTAATCACCGATCGCAGGGCTTAGGCCGCAGTTCACATTCATTTTTAGAATTTAAACTATTTTCTTTACAAGTGATAATGATTTATTTAATATAAAGGTATAGTTTCATGTAAGCCTACTGGCATTAGCACAGGAGAGCGCACTGATGAGTCATACCATAGGAAGTCCAAGCGAAAAAGGTTATAAAGGGACAGAGCCGCCATCTTCACCCCCAAAAAAAGCAGGTTGGGGAGGACGGATTATTGGAGGTATTGGAACCGGCGTCTGGGCAATCGGCAAAACATTTGAAGCCATCGGAAAAGTAGGAGAAGCTATAGGAGATAAAATTTCGGCTATAGCGAACCCAGAATTGGCTGCACAAAAGGAATCTGAAGACTATAGACGATCCCTTGAAGAGGAATTTTCAGATTACCCAGAAAAAAAGATTACTCCTCTAAAAAGAGAGTTATCTGGCACTCAACAAAAAATCTCTGAAGCTGCTCAGCCAGCCTTAAAGATAATCAAAACAGCACAATCTACTTCAGAACCCAAAACACCAAGAGAAAAGCAATTAGAAAATCTCTTGCGAGAGTTGATGTCAGAGATGACAGTTCAAGCTCGTAAACCATTTAGCTATGCACCAGAACATCTCGCATACTTGTTTACTGAAGATGTCATCTCAAAAGTCGTAGATCAGCCAAAGGCGTGGACTGAACGAAAGATTGTCGAAACGGGTGGTAAAAAAAGCACCATCTTTTATGCGACCGACGACGGGAAAAAAGCAGTCGAGCTACTAGATCGTCTCGGCCTTATGAAGAAAGAAGCAAGCTCTGGAGGAATGATTTACCATGCCCAAGCCCGTCCTACAGGTGATCAGGCTGCAAAAGAATACATAACAAGGCTTTTACATAATTGGCTCCTGGAGCAAAAAGGGTTAGTTATAGATCCCGAAAAAGCTGAGGGCTTTTTAGATCTCTCTCAAGTTGAACATAAACTGAGCACATACCTTACCAAAACAGCCCGAGCCGATTGGAAGCCTGTAGCTGATGAGCTGGGTCTTCCAGATAGAGATGAATTACTTTCTTCTATTGTTTTACTCGCCCGCTATACAGCATTAGAAAAGGCTCAAGCACATGTTGATGAACTCTTTGATAACCCTCAAGATAGCGTGCAACTTGGAAAACTCGCAAATAATGAAGAGGTGAAAACCACTCGCGTAGGTATTCTCTCTCGAGGTGAAGAAGATAAAGAAAAGCAAGCGCAATACTACAAGGAGCAAGAAGCTCAAGTGCAAAAACTTATAGAGCGACAAGCCCTCATTGAAAGTGTTCTTGCAGGAGATTCAACCAGTAACGATACACAGACTATCCCATCTGCGCCACCGCCACCACCTCATTGATAATTTTTGCATTTTCTTTGTGCCTTTGTGTTGAAAAAGCACATCACACGCGGTCACGAAAAATGCCCTAAGCTCTACAAAGTTTTAGAGAAAATTTTTCTGGTGTCCCAAAAGGCGATGCTCGCTTTTTCTTCGCTTTCAAATACTTTATCGGGGCAAGAACCTGAAATAAACTGGTGATCGTCAATTTTAAGGAGCGCTGATACACGGCCAGGGCTTCCTGTGAGGGTGACAATAGATTTTTTTTGGCGCAGGTCCCAAAGCTTAATTGTGCGATCATCAGCAGATGAGGCAATAAGTTGGGGAGTAAGCTCTATAACGGACCAAACTCTGTTTTTATGTTCATTATAGGTGTTTACAACTGTACGTGCCTCAAGGTTTGTTACTCGCACGCTGCCGTCAAAGAGAGCGCAGGCAAGGAGGTCTCTATTTGATTCAAGCCTTACGATGGCAGATATGTGCGGTCTTTGCTTTTGCGTTCGTTTTTCGGCAAGTAGGGGAGTTGTCTTTGGATTTTTGGCGTCAAGGTCGGACCAAACATCCATCCGCGCTCCAATAACGCAAATAAATGAGTCGGCCGAAAGGGGTTCTATACAGTAGACCCAGTCATTGGCGTGGGCTTGCCAGTACTTCTCAATTTTGCCAGTTGTGGCATCCCATAGCTGAATAAATCGTGGAGTCCCGGTAAAAAATGTGTTAGCTTCGCCAAAAACATTGCGGCTTATACAGTTAATACGCTGCTTGTTACGGTCTTTACAGATAGTTTGGTCTTTAGTGCTTTTAGATGGGTGGTAAGTAAAAGAGAGGCGTTCTTTGCCGTTTAGTTCCCATATGGTAATGGCGCCATCACGGGTGCCAGAGGCAAAGGTTTCATCACTTAGCTTGCCCATTGAGGTTACCCAATACTTATACCCCTTTTCTTGCGAAGTAAGGGTTTGTTGGGTTTTTTTATTTACGTCCCACAGCTTTACTGTATTATCTTTGGAGCCGCTGGCGAATATACCGGGTGCTACGCCGAGCAAACCATGTATGTCATCCTGGTGGGCATTTTTCAGTAACAGAGTTGGTGCTTGATTCGGACTTGCTAGACCCATAGTTTGAAATTTTTGAGAAAGTGCATCTACAGGCTGCATATGGGGTGTCCTTGTAAAAAATTAGTTTAAAATATGTAGGGCAAGCACGCCGCTTTTCTTTGCTCGTTCTTGGTATCCGGGTATGCTGTGATACACAGCTAAAGCCTCTTCTAGGCTTTTGGCATCAGGAATACATTTTTTAAACCCTATAGAATCAAGCATATCTTTGAATGAGGGGAATGTGTCGATTTTTTGTATTGTGCACACCACGCAGTTTACCTCGTCTGGCGGGCTATAAAAACGTAGCTCGTCACCAGACGCGAAGGTTGCAGCTTTGCCGTCATTTATCCTTCCTTCTATAGGCTTGGTGCCTGTTCGGATGGGGTCAAGAAACTGCGGCATTACTTTAAGTGTATGTTTTTTTTTCATCGGTTAGTGCGGATTTACGAGGTGTATAGCAAGCACTCCATTTTGGTTAGCTCTTTGTGTATAGTTAGGGATGCTCTCGTAGATTCGAACTGCGTCATCTAGGTTTCGTGCATCCGGGACGCATATTTTGTAATCTGTAGCGGTAAGCAGCTCTCTAAAGCTTGCAAATCTCTCAATTTTAGATATTGTGCTTGTCACGCTGTTTTGGCCGCTAAACAAACGCAAGGTCTCACCCGTCTTAAAGTTTCTTGGGCCGCCGCTATTTATTCTTACCTCTACTGTCTTAGTGCCCCTACGGATAGGGTCGATGTACTGATTTTTTAAGGTAAGTTCATTTTGACGGACTTGTTGACGTATTGGTTGAGGCTCTTGTTGGCGTGGAGGCGGGGCGGCCTGCTTTACAGGCGATGCAACACGTCTTCGCTTTTGTTCAAGCTGTTTTGTAAGGAGGCACTCTTGGGTCCCTTCAATAGCAGTTTTTGCAAAACCTTTATGCTCAAAATACTTCACGTGATCTACTAGTTTTACAGGCAGTTTGTAGACAATTGCTTCGGCTCGCTGCTCTTTTGCTATCTCTTCAATGCGCTCTACGAGCTTTGATCGATAGCCTTTTGCAGCATCTTCTGGGTTTGCTAGGGCAGAAAGGGTGATTTCTAGTTGTTTGTCGCCGTTTAGTTCTCTTTTGTAGATAATGCAGCCTACAGCTTGTTTGTTGTAAGATAAGATTTCGGTTTTTCGATCTTTTCGAGCTTCGATGTCCTGAATAAGTGCCGTTTGTTCTCCGTAGTGAGGTGACATGACGTCGCTGAATATTTTCTTAACAAGAGGGAGTTTTTCTTGTTTGCAATTTGCGAGTGAAGTAAAAGTATATTCATCAGAATGTTTTGCTGAAAACGCTGTAGTGCTAGATAGTATCATTAATTAACTCCTTAATAAAAAGAACAGTTTAGCAGAAAACTTATTTACGAGTGTCATAAAATCGTATTTGTGCAGATTTACGATGGTTTGTAGTTGTAGTAGGGCATGATCCTGTAAGTAGCGTATTGCCGTTGAGCGCAAGTAGTGCCGTTACTTGCCCAGCTGACACCTTGATGGTGTGTACACTCTTTTTTTCACGAACGTCCCAAAGCTTTACTGTTTCATCTTCAGCAGAGCTTGCAAAGAGTTGCTCCGAAAACTTTTCAAGCTTCCAGGCTCTTCCCTCATGTTCTTGCCAGCGGTTTACTATTTTTTTACTCGTTATGTCCAGCACCTGAACCGACCCATCAAAGCTTGTTAAGGCAAAATGCGATTTTTGAGTATTTAGCGAACATAAGTCAGAAATAAAGGCGCGCTGCATTTTTTCTCTGCCACGGATAACTGTTGGATAGCGAGCTTGCTCAGCCATAATTTGGCCTGCGTGCTGCCATCCAGCATCTGTTTGGTTCCAAAGTTCGATAGTCGTGCCAATAACAGTAATAAGAGACTTTTCTGATAGTGGCTCGATAGCATATACCCAGTCATTTTTGTGTACTTTTACCGCATGTTCTGTGCGGCCTTCAATGAGGTTGTAGCTATCGAACATGGTAGGCAGGCCAATCAAAACACTTGGCTTGCTGGGGTTAACTCCTGCAGCTAAGCAGGTAACTCGGCGTTTGTTTAGAGCTAGGCTTACGTGATCGCCAGGTCGCGGCAGTTTGGCTTTAAGTTCTTTTATATAATCGCCATTCGTATTCCAGAGTATAAGTTGGCCATGTCTTGCGCCACTTACCCAATACTCGTCGTTTATGGCTTTTACAGCTGTAATCCAGTTGGCCTCATGTTGGTTTGAGGGTTCAACTTCGTCTACTATTCGTACTCGCTCGCCTTTTGCATTCCATTTATAAAGGCAGTTGTCCTTTGATCCACTCACAAAAGTGCCGTCAGCTAGCTTAACTAGGCTGTGGATGTCATCGAGGTGTGCGTCGTGGATGATGTTGACAAGTTGAGGTTCTCTATCGTCTGTGGAGAGTCTATTCATTCGTTGAGATAAATCTTCGATAGAAGGCTCAATGCTTTTTATAATGCGAGGACAGAAGAGCAAATACTCCGTTACGCCTTTTTGGTAGCGGCCTTTCCATGCGTGAGATACAGAAAATCCCTTTTTCTGAAAGAACATCAATGACTCAGGCTTTGTCTCGCTAACTGTAACGTGGATGCCATCATAGGCAATTCCAAGCCTCTCAACTTCGCTTTTAAGTTTATCGACTAGACACGATCCAAGGCCACGTCCAGAATTTTGAGCTGACTGGTCGACAAAAAGTGATTTTATCTCGATGCTTCGTCTAACGCCTAAATTAGCAAATTCATCACTTACATCAGATTTAAAGGCAAGCACGCCCGAGGGCTGATCATTTTCGTAGAGTAAAAAGCATTTACGGTCTTTACTCTGGCGAATTTGCTCTATTGCCTTTTGCTGCGGGCCATAAAGAGGCTCAAGAATTCGGTTAAATATTTCTGTAAGGACGTCCATTTTTTCAGGATAGGCGCCGCCTACTTGGTAGAATACTCTATTGCAATCAGTTACGGATGAAATCATATTAGAGAACCTTTAGGCTAGGGGATTTTTGAGCAGCTATTTCACCAATAAGCGTTTGGTGGCTAAAGCTGTGGATGTTGACATTTTGTAGTGTTCCCACAAGCGCTTCACTTCCTGAGAACACAACGTTTTTCCAGCAGCGGGTGCGACCTTTAAGCTTGCCTGATTCTTTTTCTAATGCTGTCTCAACTAGTACTTCCACGGTGTTGCCAAGCATCTCTTGGCGCTGTTTAGCGTAGATTTCATTTTGTAGGCCAATTAATCTTTGTAGCCGTTCTGCTTTTACCTCTTCTGGGATGTCATCCATCCAGCGCATAGCTGGAGTGCCTTTTCTCGGGCTGTAGGAAAATAAGAAAGCAACAGAATATTCAAGTTGCTTTAGAACGTCGTATGTTTCCTGAAATTCAGCTTCTGTTTCTGTTGGGAAGCCTACGATGATATCGGTTCCAAGGGTCACGTTGGGTACTATTTCGCGTAGCATCTGCACTTTGTCTAGATACTCTTGCTTAGTGTAGAGACGGTGCATCTTATTTATAATACGATCTGCACCTGCCTGAATAGGGAAGTGGACAAATTCACAAAGGGATGGCAAGTCACGTATTGCTAGCATGAGCTCTTTTGTGATGTCTACAGGGTGACTTGTCATAAATCGTATGCGCTCTATACCTTCAATGCTATCTATCTTATATAAGAGATCATGAAAGAGTGTGTTTATTTCGGGCTTGTCTTTGCCGTAGCTATTTACGTTTTGGCCTAAAAGGGTAATTTCTTTGTAGCCTTGATCTGCAAGCTTTTTGCACTCTTCTACAATGCTTTCAGGGTCACGAGATACTTCTGGGCCACGTGTATAAGGTACAACACAGTAGGTACAGTATTTGCTGCAGCCACGTATAATTGAGACGTAAGCCTTTACCTTGTCAGCACGGGTGGCACTTGCGTAATCTAATTCGTGCTCAAAGCGCATATCTACACGTGATTGCTGCTTGCCTGTAAGGAGTACTTCGTCAAGCACTGAGTTTAGTTCGTGGATGTTGTTGGTACCTAGCACAAAGTCGATGTGAGGAACTTTTTTAAAAAGAGTCTCTTTTTTGGCGTTGGCCATACAGCCTGTAACACCTATTAAGGAGCGTCGTTGCTTGAGTGTGCCTAGCTTGCCTAGCTTACCCATTACCTTGCGCTCGGCAAGGTCTCTGATTGAGCAGGTATTATAAAGCAGTAAATCAGCAGTGGATTCGTCCTCAATGCGCGTGAGGCCTCGTTTTTCAAGCATGCCAACCATGACCTCTGTGTCATTTTCATTCATCTGGCAGCCATATGTGCGCATAAAAAAAGTTTTTACATCTTTCATGTGTGTGTACCTATATAATAGACAATAAGCTTGCCTAGGATGGGTACTTTTTGACAAGATTACTCTTTTTGACAAAAACCACTGTACAAAAATGTCAGAGATTCATATTCTTTACTACTTTCCTGAACTGAAGGTTGAACATGGCTCATAATACAAATCAAACCACGTTAAAAAAGAAAGAAGAAGTCACTCGTCAGTGGTTCTTACTTGATGCTTCTGGCAAAACGCTTGGTCGTTTCGCAGCAGAAGTTTCTAAAATTTTACGTGGCAAGCACAGACCGGATTTTACACCAAACATCGATTGCGGTGATGGGGTTGTAATCCTTAATGCTGACAAAATCGTTGTAACTGGCGCAAAGCGTAAACAAAAGCTTTACCGCTACTATACTGGCTCAATTGCAGGTCTTCGCGAAGTGCCTTTTGACACAATGCAAGCACGGCATCCTGAGTATCCAATTACACGCGCTGTTCGTGGCATGCTTCCAAAAAATCGCTTAGCTCGCAGCATGATGAAACGTCTTCGTGTATTTGCAGGCAAAGAGCATGATATGCAAGCTCAAGCCCCGATCCCAGTAAATATGTAACACGTAATTAAGTAACCGAATTTGGTAGGACTCTATGCAAGAAAAAGTGGCTACAGGCCGTCGTAAAACAAGTGTTGCCTCAGTTAGGCTTCGCGATGGAAAAGGAAACATTTCCATTAACCGTCGTAAATTCGACGACTATTTCCCGCTCGAATTACAGCGTAAAGCAATTATGGCTCCGTTTGATGCGCTAAAACTTAAATCGACATATGATATTCTCGTCCGCGTTAGCGGTGGTGGGATTGAAGCTCAAGCAGAAGCAATTCGCTTAGGCATCTCTCGTTGCCTCGTACTTGAAGATGAAAACCGCAGACATGACCTTAAAGAAGTAGGTTTCTTGACGCGCGATAGCCGCAAGAAGGAACGTAAAAAATATGGTCGCGCTGGCGCCCGTAAGCGTTTCCAGTTCTCAAAACGTTAGTTTTTTTGTACTTTCTTCTTCACATTTCCCGCGCAATCGGGAAATGTGTTTTTTTGTCTAATTTCTAAAAAAAATACTATACATCACTTCGGCGTTACATAGAATCTTGCTTTGAGCAAATATACCTTAGGTCCGTTTTGGGCTGTCAATTATTGGCAAAACTAAAAATTTCATGGTGATTCCATATCTCTTCAATTATCCTGCCTATCTTGCCGCCTTTGCGATCCTGCATATCTTGTTTATTTCTTTTTCCCCAAAGATCCCTGCGCTCGCTCTACTCTTTTGAAGTTGTCTTTTGTAAATCTGCTCCGATTGGCTTAATGGTTTTGTTGTTTAAGAGGCACCTTGTGCTAGCACAAGAATGACAAACAGTGTATAGAGAAAACTTAGTGTTTCAATAAGGTGTTTGTAATTTGTGTAGGTGCAATGAATTTTATATCTGAACAAAAGCTTGGCGCATTTTGTGCTGCTGCATCAGGGCTGTGTTATGGGCTTGTTGGCTATTTTGGCCTCCATATCATACATGATGACTTTTCAGTATCAACTATGCTTTTTTGGCGGTTTTTTATTGCGGCGTCATTAATAGGGCTTGTCCTTGTTCCCCAGTTTAAACAGGGTGTTTCCTTAGATAAACAAGGGTTAAAGGTATTTTTTTATGGCCTGCTCTTTTATGGAACATCAACGACGCTTTATTTTAGTGCCAGTGAGCACATTGGTACTGGCGTGGCGATGGTGATTTTATTTACTTTCCCTGCACTTGTTATGCTGATTAATATGGTGGTGTATAAAGCAACGATTCGAAAAATGTACTATCTAGCTTTGGCGGTGATTTTTCTCGGGATGATTTTTTTGGTAGACACAGGGGGTTTTTCTTTAGATGTTTATGGGATATCTATTAGCGTTCTAGCGGCATTTTTATATGCATGCTATATTGTATTTACAAAGAAAGCTACGCTTCCCCCAGCTATTTCAGCATTGCTTGTGTCTATGGGGTGCATGTGTGCTTCCCTTGTGTGTGCACTCTTTGAGAATAACTTTCGCATTCCCCTAGATCTTTCTACCTGGTTTACTCTTGTCTGTATGGGGCTTTTTTGTACGGCACTTCCTATCTTATTGTTTATGCAGGGGCTGAAATATATTAGCTCTGAAAAAGCTTCTATGCTCTCGGTGCTCGAGCCTGTATTTGTAGTGATTTTTGGTGTATTGCTGTTGGGTGAGCAGCTTAGCGGCACTCAAATGGTGGGAATTCTAATTATCTTGTCAGGAGCAATCGGTACACTATTTATCGAAAGTCCGAGGATCAAGGAAGTTGTAAAAGAAGTTGTATCCGAATAGTACTGTTAGTACTACCGTCCATCAACAGTTGCCATAAAAAGCTTGGTGTAGCGAACGAGTTGCAAGGCTGCCCCAGTTGTTATGCTAGCCGAGAGGAGTGTTGGGTATATAGTTGCTGCTTTTAGAGCAGAATAGGAGCTAAGGATGGCTCCTGCAAACATTGAATAGCGACTTATGAGTATGCCGGCAGTTACGTTGCGCCAGTTTTGTGCACCTGTAACAAAAGTTCTAAAGAAAAAGCGGTCAGCTTTTCCCGGTAGTAGGGCAAATTTGGCAGCTCGTGTAAGCGTGATAGAATAAAGCGCAGACATACCAAAAGTGTACTTTACTAACTTGTTTTAAAGCTAACAAAATGAAATAGTGGTTTTTATTTCAATTTTAGTTTTGTATGAATGAATCGCAGATCATTTCTTTGAAATATGTGTTGTGAAATGTAGTAAGCAGATCGCTTAGGCAGTCCAGGTACTCATTGAATGTTGCCTCGATCCCTTTAGATTTTGGCGGAACTGCAAAGTCAAAAACACCAATATTTGGATCGCCAAACCGAAAGACGCTTTTTTGAGGATTTACTAAATTAGGCTGGCAGCTGATGCTTATAGAGTGTGCTTTATCGTTCCACCAAAATGAAAGTTGACCCACGCCCTGATGTTTTGCAAACTTTTGGCTTCTGAGGTGAGATTTAAGGCGGTTTTTTAGATCCTCTTTTTTGATGTTATCTCCTACTTTCGTGCTGATGGTCTCTTTGATGTTGTGCTTTTTTTTAATTACAGAAAGCTCAGGTGAGTCGACGCCATGAGGTGTAACTTTAATAAATGCTTGATTGAAGCGGTCGCGTGGCGTTATTGTGCCTATTTGCATTTTATCTATCATTGTAATGATGTCAGTGCCTGTTTGTTTTTCAAGTTCTGCTATCGACCAGCGTAATGAAAGAGCCCAGCAAGCACCCATTCCTAATGCCTCATTTGGGTCAACAAATCCGTGAATCATTTCCGCTTTTAAATGACTGCCCCATTTTTCATAGAAGTCATACCGAGGCTTAACTGTTTTTTCGCACATTTCTACGTAGGTTTTTATTCTGTTTCTAAGATTGTCCATGTTCTTTTTGCACTGGACCTCAGAGATGGTCGTCGCTTCAATTAAAATGTCTATTTCTTCATCAACCATCTGAACTAATCCATTATTTACCATTTCATGCAGCTGTTTTTGAATTTTGCGTTTAGCTAGGTTAGGTATTTGTTGATCTGGATGTAGTTTAACTTCTTGGTCAGGTTGTGGAATATTTTTTGCAAGCTCTTCAGCAGTAACATCTAAAGTTGCTAAGGTGTTGTTCCATTGAATTTCTTTTTTACAGCAAGCCTCGAGTAGCGCTTGCTTCTTTACTTTGTTTATTGCTGCTATATCATCGCGTTGAGATTTGTCTAACTTCAGGATTGCTTTAGCCTGAATAGTGTGTGCCTCTTTAGGAGAGAGCTCGGGGTTGAATTTGGCGATAATTCTTTCTTCTACTACAGAGAGTTTTTCTGAATAGGTAGCTTCCAGGTGGGTCAGAAAATTTGAAATGGTGTTCAGTGGTTCTTTAATTTTTGAGCTAAAAAATTCTGGTTTTTTGTTGTGTTTTTCAATGCCCGCTTCAATTTGTTTTGTGGCATTTTTAAGTACAGCGATGTCCTTTTTTTTAATTTTTACTGAGGGAATGGAAGCGCAAAAATCATCCGAATTCAAAAATGCAGTAATTTTTGCTAAGCTGCAGCTGCCTGCTAGCTTGTCTTTTACGGTCAGTTCCTCTTCAGGAATGCATTTGAGTTCAGTTTTACCGCCGATAGTGGCAAGTTTAAGGAGCATCCTAGGCTTGTTAGTATGAGGACTTGAGTTTGAGTAGAGCTCTAGCGCTTTAATTGTTTTTTTTATATCCATGTCAGTTCACCGAAAGGTCGTCAGGGAGCATTGAAAGTGTGGCATATTTGCCCCCCATTTCACGAAGGAGTGAGCGCCAGAGCTTTTCAGGAGGGATGTCAAAAATGTGTTTGCTTGTTGCTTTGTGAATGTACCAGCTGCCATCAAGAAACTCTCGTTCAAGCTGCCCAGCTGTCCAGCCTGCATAGCCAAAGCAAAGGTGTATCTTTGGACCAGATTCTTCGACTATCATTTCCTGTAAAAATTGTAAATCTCCTCCTAAATAGACACCATCACATACATTGAGTGTTTGTGCGGCGCTCTCTTCGTGGGTGTGGAGGATCATCATCTGGTTAGTTTGTACGGGGCCACCGGCTCGTATGCTTACATGTGGATTGGAGACGTCATTAAGGTTTAAAATTTCTTCAGGTAGCTCAAGCTCTAGAGGTTTATTAATCATTAGGCCAAAGGATCCACTAGCGTTATGTTCGCATATGAGGATAACTCCCCGAAAGAACATGCCAGTTTCTAGCTCAGGGCTTGCAATGAGGAATGTACCTTTTTCAATCTGTGGTGGCGGTATGTTTTCCATGGCCTACTAAAGTGTTTTTCCTCACTTTAGCAGTTATATAAATAATTTCATCATTTTTTATTATTTTCTTCTTACTTTTATTTGGCAGTATCTAAGGCGGGGGCTTTAGAGTGCCTCTCAGCAAGCTCCTGGAGGCGTCTTTTTCTCTCTCTTTGCCAGCTTTTATCTAGGTGGAACATCACACCGTAGTTGTTTATGTCATTCATGAGGGTGTTCATTTTGTTCATAAGCTCAGAGGTTTGTTGGTAAAAGTCATTGGATGTTAATAGTTTGCCTACAGTGCCATCTCCGTTAGCTACCTTTGAAACAATTGTATTTGTTTGATCCATAGTGCGTTCAATTTGTAAAGAGGCCTTCGCAAGGGACTCTACAAGTTTGAGATTATTGGCAGTAGATAGCAGAGTATTAAGTTGTGAAGAGGCGCCTTGAAGAGATTTTAAGGTGGCATCAAACTGTTCTCGGTTTTCTTGTACAAGTTTTGCAACACTTTCCATAGTTTCTTCTGCTTTAGTAGCGACTCGGCTTACCTGAGCAAAAGCATCCTCTGCACCTAAAGCTCTTGTGGCATAGACGACTGCATCATAGGCAAGCCTCGTTGCTTTTTGATTTTTTGGTCTTTTAGGCAGTATCGATATAAAGCGCTCTCCCATAAGTCCTGCTGTTCCTACGGTGATTTCATCAGAGCTATAGATTGGTACCTGTGAGTCAATAGCAAGGGTTAGGTCGTAGATGTAGATGGCATTAGCATCAGAACCTGCCGCTCGAGTCTCTTCAGGAACCTGATCTATTGCAATAACTTCACCTACAGGACGGCCGGCATAGGTAACGCGAGTGCCTACGTTAATTTTTTCTATGTTGGTAAAGCGAACATGCAATTGGAATTTTCCATCACCAAAAGAGGGGTGTAAAAAAAGGAGCACCCAGAGGACTAATCCTAATGCTATGGTTACAAGAACGCCTATGGCAACATTTTTTGAAGTGTCAGTCATAATATAATACTTCCTTTAAAAACTTAAGGGTGGGGGTTTTATTATGCTTGTGTATTCTGGGGAAATAATAGCATTTTTTAAAAATTCGCGAATGAGAGGGTCATCGCTTTCCAAAAATTCCTGTTTCGTGGTTACAGAGGCGATTTTTCCGTCGTGGTGTAGGGCAAAAAGATCGCCTAAAGTCAGAGCCGACTGTAAGTCATGGGTTACAATAATTGTTGTGGCAGAAAGTTCGCTGTGTGTCTCTGCAATAAGCTCGTTTATCTGCATGGCTGTAACCGGATCAAGTCCAGTTGTAGGTTCATCGCACAGCATGATTTTGGGACGGTATATGAGTAGGCGTGCTAGGGCAGCTCGGCGCTTTTGTCCACCGGAGAGCTCGGAGGGCATTTTGCTTTGCATGTTATCAAGGCCAACTTTTTTAAGGGACTCATGGACAAGGTCATCAATTTGGCTGTGAGAGAAGTCGCTTTCGTTAATATGCTCTCGCAGATAAAAGCCAACGTTGTTGCCAACTGTTAATGAGTCAAAAAGAGCCGAGCTTTGAAAAAGCATTCCAAACTGTTTCATTAGCTGGTGGAGGTCGAGCTTCTTGAGAGAGGAAAGGTTGACGCCATCTATTTTTATTGTACCGCTATCTGGTTTTTCAAGACCTGTGATTTGTCGTAGTAGTACGCTTTTACCTACTCCTGAGCGGCCAATGATGATGAGCGTTTTGCCAGCAGGAACCTGTAGAGTAAGGTCTTTTAAAACGGGGATGCCTCTGTAGCTTTTGTATAGATTTTCAACTAAAATCATGGCATACCATTTGTGTAAAACAACCAGTAGCACTTGTTAAGTGCAATCGTCAGCATAAAGTTAGCAAGCAGTATCGCTGAATAGCAAATCACTACGCTATTTGTTGTGCTTTTGCCAACACCGGCGGCACCACCTGTTGTGTTCATGCCTCTATAGCATGAAATGGTTACAATTAAAAGCCCAAAAACAAACGATTTTGAAAAACCTGATACAATATCAAAAGAGGTAATGTATATTGGCATAGGATCAAAAAATGAATGAGGGGCCATTCCATAAAGCTCTACAGCAACAAGGTATCCGCCTAAAATGCCCATGGCACAGCTAAAAACAGTGAGTACAGGTACCATAAGGGTCATGGCAATAAAACGCGGAGCGACTAGATATTTAAGGGGGTCAACGGCCATTGATTTTAAGGCATCTATTTGTTCTGTTACGCGCATAGAACCAAGCTCTGCTGTAATAGCAGCACCAACACGGCCTGTAATCATAAATGCTGTTAAAATGGGACCAAGTTCTACTAGCATTGATTTTGCAACCATAATACCGGTTGTGCCTGTAAGGCCTTTATCAGAGAGTTGAAAGTAGGCTTGAGCTGCTAGTACCATTCCGGTGGAGAGACCTGTTATAGCAATTACAGGAAGTGACTTTACCCCAATGTCAAAGAGCTGGTTACGCATAAGCGACCACTTGGGAGGTTGGACAATAGATCCCCAAAGTACTTGGAAGACCATTCTGACATATTCACCGAGCGATTCAAGTGTTTTAGTGGTTCTTGGCAACATATATAAAAATTCACAATGGCTTGAAAATTTCAATTATAATGAACAATTTTATTTAAAGGAAGGGCAATCTTGTGAGGGTGCTAGCGTTGGCACTATTGTGGAGGACGCCTGAAAAGGCGTCCTGAGAAAAATCTATTTAGATTTCTTTTCTTTTTTCTGCGCACGCTTTTCTTTTAAAGATGCTGCAGGTTTTTTCTTTGTCTCTTTTTTGGCTCCAAGTCCTTTTGCCATGTGATACTCCTTAATGTGGTTTAGCTATTTTAACGGATTTTGTTATTCTTGTTCACTTTCTTTGTCAGCCGTTACTTCTTTTGCTGGAACTTCGAGAGGATTTTGTTGTTTCAGCTTCTCTAGCAGTGCTTTGAGCTCGTTATTTTTTTTGGCAAGTGTAGCATTTTCTTCGGTGAGCTTGAGTTTTTGGGCTTTAAGAGTCTGTATTTTTGTGCTTTGGTGGGCTATTTTTTGTTCTTTTTCAGATGAGGCAGACCATGCCCCTCCAATAACGGTAAAGGGAAGCTTTAGTATTGAGACACCAGCTTGAATGCCTACTTTTCCTGTGCCAATTATTGCTGTTGAAAGAACATCGGAGGCTACTCTTTTAACAATGGATGGCAGAAGTTGTAGGCCTGCTGTTATGAGCATTGCTTTTGTACTTTCGGAATCCATAACCTGTGCTCCGGCATAGGCAAGCGCTAAACTTGTTGTAAAGCCAAGCTTTTCTCCCGCAAGTAGCGTAACCACTTGTCCACCAAAAGTGCCTCCGAGACTGCTCGTTACGACAACGTGTGATAGTGTGCTGGGTATGTAGGGGGTTACATATGGCGCTGCATGGGCGTAGGCGCTATTGAGAACTGGTGTTGCATATTCAATGATAGGCTGCATAGGTGTCTCCATAACTTTATCTTTTAAAATATCCGAAAGACAAAGAAATTGAAACAAAAATCTTAAAGGAGAGTTGAGTATTACCCGAGGATGTCTGCAAGAGGTTTGCAGGCATCCTGAGGTGGGTAAAATGATTTAGTTTAGAGTTCTCTTACATTATTAATTCGATTTTTAAACGTAGTATACGCTGAATCTATTAATGTAAAGCCGATGGCTGCTACAAATATCCCAGTAAGAGACCCGAAAAAGCTTACATAGGCGCCAGTTTGAGGATTCATATCTATCACGTGAGGGATGGCAGGGGAATAAACTGTTGCAATTAGACCTGCTACTAAAATGACTATGCCAGCAGTTCTAGTTACCTTCTCTGATGTGTTCATGACAGGATCAATGGGTTGGGGAGCTACAACTGGCAGTTGGGCCATCGGGATGGCGTTTTGGTAGCTGTCGTGAAAATCTGTAAGTGCTGACATACCTATCCTTTTTTATTTTTTTTGCTTATTATATAGGTTTTATTAAATTTTGACCACTAGATTGAAAGGTGCTTTTCGTTTACATTAATAGTTGGTTTTAATAACTGTGAGTGAAAATTTATTATCAATGGTTGGTTTTTGCCATAAAGTTTTGAAACTAGCCACGCGTAAAGATAACTATATGCGGGTGTCTAGTGAGTTACCCTGCAAAATCAGGGGTGTCTGATGGGTTTTTTTTGAATTTTTTAATACCGCTGCAACATTGGATGTCATTGTATTGTAAACACTATCCAGTGGGACAAATTTAGTAGGGTATGAAAGAGCTGCTAGCTATCCAGGGCAGATTTAAATTTAGCTAAGATGTCTTCATTTTGAGAATCCAGCAGGCTAAATTTTTTGATGCCTGTTACAAGCTTTGGAAGCTGTTCCTCTTTTAGCATCTTGCGTTGATCTTTGGTTAAAGAAGTTGCTTTTATTTCCTTAGCCATTTTATTAAAAACTTTTTTAATTTCGGCGGCAAGTTTTTGGCGATAATCTTTTTGCGTTTCTTCAAGAAGTTGCTCTTTTTTTCTAAAAGGCTCTAAAGCCTTAGAGCTTACTACATTTGACAGTGCAAATACTCCTAATGTGCTAATGCCAATAATACTCATAATTGAGGAGCTGGCCCCGCTAAAAACAGATCGCTGAGAAAGTAAAGTTGCTAAGGTTGCTGTTAAGAGTAGAGGAGGTAGTGAAGATGCGCCATATCTATTTACACCCTCTACTAAAGCCAAAGTTGAACCAATAGCTACAGCACTAAACACACCAATTTTTGTTGCTCCTTTTGCGGCATAATGGCTCATCCCTGGGTAGCTGTTTTGCATTTTTTTGAAAAGTTCATCAATGCGTTTTGTTGAAGGGGTGAGATCTTTGTCTTTTGTCTTTGTTTCAAGTAGGGTCGAAAGGTTGCTTATAGAGTCAGGCTTTGTGCTAACGTAAGTAAATTCAAGGCGCACGATAGATCCTATTTTTAGAGAGCTGAGTGAACAGCTTAAGTAGAGGTTCAGGATAAAATGAGATAGCTATAATAGCAAGTGCGAATGCGCATGTAGTAAAAGAGGTTAGTGACTTTGAGGTTTTGTACGTTTATAGGACTGGGGGTAACTGTTTATTTTTAAACCACTTGTAGGTTTCTGGATTTTTATAGTGAGTAGATAGGTATATTTTAGTGAACGCTTTATAGAATTCAGGGTCAGCTAGGGTGACTTTGATTTTATCTGAGTAGCCACCTCTTTCTATAGCTGGAATGGTAATTCCTGAGTTTTTCATAAGCGCTTCCAGGGTTTTGTCACTAAAAAGCACCTTTTGTTCAGTTTGATTAATAGTCAGAATGGGAATTTTTTGTTCTTTTGTCATGTGACATAGTGTGATACTCATTTTCTTCTCCTAGACTGCTATTTTGTTACACTTTTATTGTATGAAATGTCTACTAACTATTCAAACGGTGTTTTAGCTTAATGAAGCTGAGAAAAGGTATTTAAAATCTCAAATAAAGCACAGCTTGGGTAATAACTAACCAATCTAAACACCATAGCTAGATGTTACCTTTGAGAGAGCTGCGTGAACAGCGTAAGTAGCGGTTCAGGATAAAATGAGATAGCTATAATGGCAAGTGCTGATGCGCCTGTTGCAAAGGCTGCAGGGTAGCATCTAAGAGCAAAGGGCGAGGCTTCCTCTTTTTCTGAAAACATAACAGCAACAATGCGTAGGTAGTAAAAGGCAGCGAGTATCGTTGTAAGAAGCCCTACGATGACAAGACCATAGAGCCATTTCAAACGTTTCTATCTTGCTAGAAACGTTAGAGAAAGAGCTTGTCTCGGCAGCTATACCAGGCGTGTTACGCGCTACATTTGCTGCAGGTCTTAGTGCTCTTGTCCCCATTTGGATTGCTGCAGTCCCGAGAGACTTTACTAGGCCTGCCGTACCTGCTGCAATTACAGTATACCCACCCACTGCATGA
>JBGSSB010000007.1:0-3833 GCA_041737255.1 Chlamydiales bacterium
ATGTTGAGATCGTTCAAATATACTCATTTGTGTCAGTGATTTTGCGGCACATAGAGGCAACGTCTGATAATACTAAACTCAAGCCAGAACTTCTCACCCCTACAATTGCCACTTGCGGCAAAGACCTTTCTAAAAGCCCTACACTACTAACTCTTATCGGGGGATATAAACTTGTAGCCTCAGATCTTTCATCACACCCTATTTTTGTATTCGATCAATCAGACGAAGCTTTGTATGAACGTAACAAAGCCTACATCGACACCCTAAATAAAGAGTACAACTCTCACATACAAAGTCTCTCAAAAGCCAATACACTTAAACTTGCTAAAAAGCTCAAACTTACTGACCTTATCGACACCACACAAGAGGGGTATTTTGGCTTTGGTGGCGCCAGAAATTGTCAATTTCTACTTACCGGCGTGCTAAAGGCCGCCTACAGCCTTGGTAAAAAAACAGTAGATGAAGTCCTTACACTAGATGTTGATGAGCTTGCCTTGCTCTTTAAAAGCCATGTTCTTACCTCGCAGGGCACACTCTTATTGATCGATGATGATGTAGAGCTTCCCAAAACGGCTATTTTTTCTAACGCTTTGTTAGCGGCTTCCATTAGCACTGAGTATAACTCATCGGCATGCTATCAATATGGCAGACGTACAGGCTACGACCAAAGGTACTGGAGCCTACAAGAGCTTCTTACGAGTCCCGAAAAAACATTCCTATTTCCTCAATGGAGTGATCTGCCCTTATCGGCCGGAATATCAAACTACGCATGTAAGCCAAAAATCTGCATTAACCTTCCGCATGGGTGTGAAGAAAGGCACCTCTGGCAACCAACAAAAACCCACTTTGCTCTTCAGCCCTCATATCACCTATCAGGATCTCGCTATCCATCAGGGCCAATTCCCACCTCCCCCTTTGTTGGAATTAGTGAATACCTCAAAAGTAACCTTCCTTATGTCTTTATGCTTGGCATGATTTCAACGCTTGTCGACCCATCAAACAATCTAAAACAATGCGCTCTTCCCTGGAATGACGAGATTTACCACGACCAGATAACATCTTTAAAAGATGCGCTGCAAATTATGACAAAAAAGGAAACAGAAGATGCCCTAATAAACCGCTTTCTAAGAAACGTCCAGCACTTCTTTGGATTGCGTTATGAGCAACCCAACGCCTACCTTGATGCAGTACATCATCTGATGAGTGAGCGCATAGATACACCAGAAGTAATTGACGCGCTCGAGCAAAAATCTCTTACTGAACTTTGTAACATCTATAGATCAACACAAGAAGACATTCGTCTCTTTTGGAGATTCGGAAAAGAGCTGAGCCTCTCCACTGCTCCTGATGCACTTGCCCAAATAATTGAACAAACAAAAAAACAAATAGAACAAGAAACTAATCAACCCCTTTCAAGCTACCCAATAACAGAGGGCTTTTATCTTTTAGCCCGTGCGCTCGGCAAGGGTGAATTTTGCAAGATCATCAGGGCTCTAAACGCGTTGTTAGATAAACAACCAGAAACGAACCCTATCCGAAACCCTTCGATTTTAGAATAATTTACACACAAATTATTCCGTTAAGGAATCGAAATTTTTGCTAGTCATCCTTCGACCCCTTTTACATATATTTCATACTTTACGAACAAAAAGCCATTCATAATTTGTGAAAGATGGAACTGGAAGTTTTTGAGTATGTTCTATAGTTTGAAAATTTACGCTAACCAGTTCGCTAGGAAAATTTTGTTGGATTTTAGCCCTAACAGTTTGACAGTCCTGAATTCCTTCATCTGTAACCTCACCATCATAAATGAAGTATAGGTGAAGACAATTATTGGTCCAGGCAACTTGGACAGCCCGTAAATTTGGTGTAATCATTCCAAGCAAGGATTCCAGACCGGCCAAAACAATTTCAATTCTTCTTTGATTTTCAGCGGTAACGTCATTAGGCACTTTATTTCCTATGGTTCTTTTCTTCTGTAGATACACTGCCCCGGACATACTATACTTTGTGGAAAGTCTAAACGCGTACAATGTAATTCGTAATCATCATCCGGCAGCTGAGATATAACTTCTGATTCAATACACCTGATATCCTCTTTTTCCTCTTCAGTAAATTCGCCATCAAGAAAAAAATAAAGATAAATTGTCCTGTCATCCCAATCGACATAGATAGCCCTCATTTTTAAAGTAATCTCACCTATTAATGCATGCCAGACACTTAAGAGAACTTTTTGATCTCGACGAGAATATTTTCGTTTAACAGTCATTATCGTGCACCTTTATGAAATATTTGGGGAAGCTGGTACAATATGCGCACCTCCATCCTTACCATAATGTATTGTACCGCGAGTTGTCGAAATAAATTGTTTAGATTCTATGTCATAAAAATCACCTATACACTCTTTAAAATCAACGACCTCTCTATATCCAGTAGCTTCGTCAAATATTGCCTTCGGTGTACCTTTCCCAGCATTTTCACGTAACAATTTCTGAGAGTCAGGGTGCTTTAAAACACTTGGTTGAAACTTGTCACCAGGCAAAGGATTATAATTTTTGTGTCCTACAATATGCTTACCTTGCTTATCGGGATGAATTTTAACAGATTTAAAGAACTGCTCTCGTCTTTGTGCTGTTTCAGCTGCAAGTTTTTCTAAAATAATCTTATTTTGAGGAGAACTTGCCATGGTTTCTAGTGTGCAAAGAGCGTTTGCACGGCGCATCGCCTGATATTTGCGTACAGCCTTTACAGAGGCCAAAGGGGCAACGACTTCAAGTCCATATTTGCCGAAAATAAACCCAGCTTTGTGACCTCGTACTTTTGGTTCTAAAAAATCCCATTGCTCCAAAAGTTCACGAAGTTCAGGAACTATAGTTTTAGCAATCTCGACTGTATCTTTAGAGCGCAAAAAGTCGATCATTGCATGAACTGACTGGGATACTTCTCCACAAGAATCTATAGGGTGTGCAATACCTACCCATAACAATCTACCAATACCTTGTACAGTATGAAGGATTGATACTGGCATTTCCTGAGCACCTATAACGAGCCCTTCATACCCTCCTTTTGCAAAACCCGACGAGAAATCAATATGATACGGGTCATCAGGCATTTCAGTCAGTTGTATATGAGAAGAAAGAAAATCAGCTAAAGCTTGATCAAAATTTCCCAGCCTAAACTGCAAACATTTTAAGTGCAATCAAATTGACACTCTTCTCTCCCACTTATAAAGGCGCCCTCTTTCTTACAGCAACTGTTTCAGCCTATTTTCATATTCCTTCAAGTCAGTTACACATTTTGGGTTAACGCAATTGCGCTTAGTGCGAGCGAAACTTAAGGCCTGATCAAAGCTAACCTGATAGGTTCTGATAAGGTAGGCGATCACAAGCGTGGCGCTGCGAGATACTCCAGCATGGCAATGTACTAACGTTTTTTTACCAGAAAAAAGTGCTTCATCTAACACTTTAAACGTAGGCTCAAACCATTCTTTGGGTGAGGCCTGCTCAACTGCAACCTTCTTTAGCTCGCGAAATTTGATATGCTCAGGGTCTGTACTTTTTCTGGGCATATTTAAATCTATGCGAGCCGTAGGTGAATCTGGATATGTCGCATTAAAGACAAGGTCGCTCCAGCTATCTTTGTCATCAGGAAGCGAGCAGCCTAGTTGCAGCCACACAATATTGCGCTCTTTAAAACTTGTTTCAACTGTCTTAACCGGAATTTGTTGCAAATCTGACATTGCTTTACCCATGCGCGTGTAGGTACACAAAGAGATAATCACCTCAAACTTATGAGGATTTGAGGTATCAATTGGTTCTTTGTGAGGATTTCTA
>JBGSSB010000046.1:0-6290 GCA_041737255.1 Chlamydiales bacterium
AAAGAAGCACAAGGATGGGTGGAGGAAAAATTAAGTGGGCGGATAGGCAAACTTCGACATCGCTATTTTACATCATTTAAAGGGACAAATATTGCCAATGCTGTCGAGTGTTCAAATGTAGCTTAAATCAACACCCTAGGCCCGGCTCTACGATTATGCGATTTCTGCTGCAATCCCTTTCACATTGACAGCTAGAAGCTTGGTGAACTACATTGTATGGAGTTAAAGCAGCTATTAAAGACCTTACCGGGCTTATACTTTATGAATATTTACGCTGATGATATCCAAGCCATCATAGATGGAACAACGAATATTCTCGATATCGGGTTAGATCTTAAAAACTCTGAAGATCTTGATTGTGATGTTATGAGCTATATTCTAGCAGTAGAAGCTTTTGATGAATGGGCCGAAATCCCAGTTTTGGCTGATTTATATGACCTTCTTCGCTTGATTCAACAAGAGATTGTTTTTTCACGTGATATTCTAGTTGTGCAGTCATGTAATCTCCATGCTGCTGTTGCGTTTGCTAACATGCTTTTTACTGATGGTATGACGATTGTAAAAGACATACCCCGTGCCTATGAGTTATTAGAGCAGGTGATTGGCGTTGATCCTACTTTTGAGTATGCACTTGCTAGCTTAGGATCGCTAGTTCTGGATGGTGATGAGGGGCTTCCAAGAAATCCTGTTAAAGCGTTTGAGCTTTTTTCGGAGGTGCTTTGTACAAGGCCTGATTATACCTTTGTATTGGTGAAGCTTGGCGATATGCTTAGGTTGGGTGATACAGGTATAGCGCAAGATGAAAAGGCAGCATACCATTATTTTCAGAGGGCTTTAAGCGCTGAGCCAGAAAATTTAAAGGCACTTGAGTCTATGGCTACGCTTCTTAAATATGGGTTTGATTCGTTTGAGCCTAACCCTAAAAAAGCCTTAGGATATTTCAGTAAAATTATAGAGTTGGATCCAGATAATTCGTTTGCTTTGGTGTCTCTTGCAGACCTTTTGATTAATTATGAAGATATTGAGGTTGATTCAAAACGAAGCTATGAGCTTTTGCAAGAAGCACTTGCTTTATCTCCGAATTATGCTACGGCGCTTGGATTGTCCGGAGAGCTTTTGCGCTGCGGCGCAGATGGGGTTATATGCGACAGAAAAAAAGCGCGTGAGCTTCTTGAGCGAGCAACGACTTTAGACCCAAGTTATCGGATTGCATTTGCAAGTCTTGGAGAGTTGTACATGTTTCCACCTGATGAAGAAGAGCCGGATTATGATAGGGCCTATAGCTGTTTTCAAAGGGCTTATGAGTTGGGTTTTAGAAGTGTTTTTTGTTTAAATCACCTCGCAGAGCTTATGTTTAGGCATTTAGAATATGATCAAGCTTGTGATTTTGCTCAAGCCTCTTTAGATCAAGATCCCAGGCAACCTTACCCGCTTTGTATTTTAGGTGCAGCCTTGCGGCGCAAAGGTGATAAGGCATTAGCTGCACGTTCTCAAAGCTGCTTTGAAAAAGCGCTTGAAGTTGATCCGAATCATTATTTCTCAATGCTCTATCTTGGGCAGATGTTGTCAGAAAGTCCATGTAGCAAACAAAGACAAAGAGCATGTGATCTTTTTTGGCGAGCCTATGAACAAGAGCCTAGTAATTATCAAGTATTGCTGGACCTTGCAGATATCTACTATCGATATGAACAACATAGAGATGTAAAGCAAGCGCTTTATTGCATTCGAAAGTCAATAAGTATTAACAGTACCAATTCTCATTCGTATGTTTTACTTGGCTTTATCATATTTGATCAGCAGATGGAAGAGCTCTACAAAGATGGCTGTGAGTATTTGGAACGTGCTTTTGAGCTTGATAATAGTCATAGCCTGGCTCGTTATTATTTGTGTCGTATGCTCATCGTTGGAATAGCTGACGTGCCACCAGACATAGAGCGAGCTCGTAAATTGATTGAGGAGTTCCTTTTAAAGTCGCCGGAGGACCAAATGTTTCTTGAACTACAAAACCTCCTAATAGAGCGACTTCTTGAAAATAAAAAATCAACGCTTTCAAAACTCAAATCATTCTTCAAGTCTCTTTTGCAGAGGGCATAAGAGGAATTTGGGGGTCGAGAGATTGGGGGTCGGGGTATGCGATTATGCGATTTCTAATCCTTTTGGCGACTGAGCAAGGAAAGATGGTTTATTTCAAGATCTTTAAAGAAAAGGGTGAAAGCCTAAATCGCATAATCGCATACCCCGGCCCCTTTTAGCCCCTTTTACCGGCCCCTTTTATTCGCCAAAGGCAGTAGATGATAAAGAGCTATCGGGGACAAAAAGAGAGGTCAGTGCGCCGAAGGTCTGAGATGAGTGATTCGTCTGAATTCCCATATTTCAGACTATGATCCCTTGTTCGTTCTATTTTTTTAGGTTTGCGGGAACCAGAGGACGAGACTCCTTGGGTTATTTAATTTAATAGCTGGTATTAAATGGAGAATCTAGTTTGTGTTCTGAGCAGAATTTATTGAACGTGTTTTTAATGTCATTGGTTGAGTGTATGTAATCGTTTGATTTTTCCTGTAAATCAATTCCATAAAAATACATGATGTAATTCCATATGATTTCTTTCTTTTCAGGTGGGATGAATTCAATTTCACTAACGTTAGATTTTTTTATTATAGAATATGCCCATCTATCCACTTCATCCCTGCTAGTTTTACCATTGATTAATTCGTGGAATTTTGTTTTTATATCCATGATGGAAACTTTCATTGTTATCAACTCCCTAAGTAGTTTTTTTGTGAATCAAACATGTAGTATTTTTTTATTCCAGTCTCTAATTCTGGTCTGTTTGAAGTACTGTTCGATTTCATAGGAAGATATTCTGGGGCAACATGTGAATCTTAAATAATCCATTCGGATTTATGATGCTCTAAATATGCTTTAGCTTCTTCTTTGGCATAAGGGTGTAATTGCTGATATTTATCTTTATCAAAACTATTGCTATGAACCCAAATTTGTGCCAACGATTCGCCACAGGCCTCTATGATGATTTTTTCATCCTGGTCAGTAATGTGTCTATCAGTAGGCGCAACCTGAAATAATCCATTTATTGCGTTTAAGTCATTTAGACTCCCTAATTGCATTGCCGCGTCATGGCGATCTGAAAATAAACTCGTGCGATCTAATAAGATAGCAATTAATAGATCAACTTGAACCATTTTTATTTGCCTCAACTATATATTTTCTTTTGGCATTTCTAAAGAAATGTGTGTTCCTATGTCTTTCCCACCAGTTTTATTTGTAAAAGGATTTATGTATTTATCACCATAGCCCAGCCCCTTTTACACAGGCCTAAGTTACTTGTCCTAATTTAGGCAGAATCTTCGATCTTACTTAAGAAAAAGTCAACATCGTCGACCAATACTTTGTACGTGTATTTTCTATTTTCTGCGTGTAGAGTAAGGTAATCAAAAGGGGGATAGTAGCCATAGCCAGGATCTCGCCTGGTTATAAATCCACCAAATTCTAATGTAGTATCGTGTGGAATAATTATTTGACTTCTGTCGTCAATAAACTGTTTATTGGATTTTGGTTTGCAGATAATTTCATGAGTTGCGATTGCCTTAGGTTGTGTAATGCGAAAATCCCAATTAAAATATGACTTTAAGGGTCCTTTTTTTTCTAGCAATTGGCGTTCAACTAAAAATTCCCAATTTACCTGTATCCAGTCAATTGTAAATGAACCATCATCATCCCAATTGTGATTTTCCATAAGACTATCGAGGTCAGCCCAGGAATGCGCCAAGAAATCTCTGAATTTTAGAATATGTGTCGTATCATTAATCATCTTTGTATTTAAACCTCTTTTTGCCAAGCTGTCATGAATGTCCTTCTACATATTTTTAATATCTAAAAAACCAGCCTCATCGTAGAGCATTTCGGTGCCGTATTTAATTTTGAATCCCCAGCATTCTTGATCTAACATTCTATAGTGCATAGACTTGCATCTAATGAAATCATAGTCATTTCCTTGCAGCGAAAGCAAAATGGTGCCATTTTCATAAATCCCTTTCGGTTCTAGATCAAAACAGAATGAAAAATTAAAATTTATAATTTCTGTAAAAATAAATTCTATGCCAGGGCAATTTATGTCCTGGGTGCATATTAATACTTTCATTGCTGGTAAGGCGTCCGCCGCAACTAATGATCTGCTCTTATTATGTACATATGATGGGGAAAGTAAGTAGCACTCTCGCACAAATGCATCTGCCCAATCAGGTATTGAAATGAAATTATCTAAATCAGCTTGTGAGTTTATTTTTAACATAATAATTCTCTTTTATTCATTTATTGGTAAATGACCGCTTCTTTCGCCTTTTGGTCTTGGATTCCGTGAATTGTAGGTAAAATTGTGTTGATGAGGGTCTCTTCTGCTATCAATTAAATCGTATTGTCGATGCCGGTTTCCAAACTGATCATATGTCGTAACTTGTTTAATGTCACCATTTGGTGTATACCGTTTGTAAAATGCGTGAGGAGAGGACTGTTCTGGTGCTCTTTTTGTCCAATACTTGTTGTATCTATCTGCATCTGCAGGTGACATTTGCTTTGCAAAGGTTTTTTTGTTATGTCAGAATAATCAACTTTACGCATTGATTTGTAAATATCACTTGTCGTTTTTGCAGTGGTCAGAGACCCATCTTTTAGTTTGGTGATCTCTTTTATCGCTTCTGATTCCATTTGCAAGGGTTTTTTAAGTGCAGGAATAGCTTCATATCCTAGTTTTCTAAAAATTTTATTTGCTAAATCTGTTAATTTATTCTTTATTGGTGGTAAATAATTACCACCAGGCATTGCTGCCGTGTATAAAGTGACCTCTATATTTTTGGAGATAGCTTCCCATTTTTCTTCCACAAAACCCTTATCCCAAGTGCGATGAAATTCATAAATAATTTCATTTATAATTTCTTGGAATGCAGTTTCTGGATCTAGAGTGTCGCTTTTATTTTCAATAGGCAGTATTACGCACATTAACCCATATAGATCAAACCGTGTCATGGGGTTGTTGTGGACATAGGCATACATGTTTGGTCCGTCGGCGAACCCTAAAGGATCTGGGGTAATCCAGCGTCCTGTTGTTGGAGCGTAGTATCTGCGGCTGAAGTAGACAAAACCTATTTCTGGGTCTTGGCGTTTGCTGGCGAACCCCCAGGGGTTGTTGAGGGCTGATTGGGGGATTTGCTGCTGTTTGTGGTTATAGGTTTCACATTCGCCAAAGGCGGTGTAGCGATAGCTTTCGTCGTAGCTGTAGCGGCATGTATCTTAATTCTGAAGATGAGTCGCGGGATCCTGCCAATTTTAGGCTAAAACTGGACACAAATAAAAATCAACCGAGTCGACTGAAATGTGAAAATAATCCCTTTTATTTTGCTTAAAAACTGTAAGAAAATCAAATGGAGGGTAACAGCCATACCAGCCTTCAAATTTGTTAACAAATCCCCCAAATGCAACAACAGTATCCTCGGGAATGGCAAGTTGAGTTTTATCATTAATTAACGGTTTATTTGTTTTTGGGGTACAAATAATTTCATGCGTAGCAAGCGCCGCGGCGTGCGTTATACGGAAACTTAAGTTAGTGTAAGATTTCAAAAATCCTTTATTTACAAGTAGTTCTCGCTCTACTAAAAATTCCCAATTAACTTGTAACCAGTCGTCCGTAAATCCAACATCATCATCCCAGTCATGATTTTCCATAATACGGTCGAGATCAGGCCAAGAATGCACCAGGAAATCTCTGAATTTTAGAATATGAGTGGTAACGTTAATCATCTTTGTATTTAAACCTCTTTTTGCCTAACGGTCCTGAATATCCTTTTAATCTTTCAACATCAACGTGATTTGGCTCAGCATATCTCCCAAGATCTTTTGGATCAATACGATACTGCCGACCATTGTTTGGGTTTATATAACTTCCTAACCCATTTTTAGGATCCTTTCCTGTAGGTTTGTAACCTTTTTTTCTGAACATTTCATGCAACTCATCAGCGGTTTTATTTTTGAAGAAGCTTGATTTTGTCCACATATGACCTTCTGGCATTTTGCTGCCAGTACAAGCCATTTCAAACGTTTCTATCTTGCTAGAAACGTTAGAGAAAGAGCTTGTCTCAGCAGCTATACCAGGCGTGTTACGCGCTACATTTGCTGCAGGTCTTAGTGCTCTTGTCCCCATTTGGATTGCTGCAGTCCCGAGAGACTTTACTAGGCCTGCCGTACCTGCTGCAATTACAGTATACCCACCCACTGCATGA
>JBGSSB010000091.1:0-1836 GCA_041737255.1 Chlamydiales bacterium
AGAGTTACCACCACATCACAAATTTTTACTTTACCTTTTTCAGTAACAACAGGTGCACTGTTTAAAGCTAAGTCAAAAAGTGTGATTCGTCCAACTAGATCATCATTTGCAAATACAAGACCTGTAAGCACAGGTGACTCAGCTGACGTGTCGATAATAAAGTCCATAAGCTTTACGTTTGTGTCGCCCGCAGTAAGTGAAAGACCACCTGAGTGGAAAATGTTACCACCAAAAGTGGCCGCATCTACTACACCGCCTACAACTGGGAAGCTTACAACCCCATTTTGAAGTTCACCAGGACATACTCTTGCTGGAGTGACTCCAAGAGAAGACAACGCACCTGTGAAATCAGAGCTGAGAGCAACTGCAGTTTTGCCACCATTTACTTGAGCAACAGGGGCCGCAAAAGCTGGAGCAAAAACTGTCAGCAAAAGTGCAGACAATAAACCGAGTTTAGTTTTAAGAGCGTGCATAAAATTTCTCCTTTTAAAAAGTTACACACGGACGATGATAACGCTTTATTTATTTACTTCAACACTTTTCAGACCTACCTTATAAATTTTTTACAAACACTTAAAAACAAGGGATTTAAATTCATGACTTGGCACAGGTCAGAAAAGAAAAAGCTACAGTTTTACTTTGCGAGCAGACAATGGATGATTGTAGAGCTGAACAAGCTGCTGGTTTTCTTCGATGGTAATTTGAACATCTTGTAGGGTCTCGCATAGGGCATAAACCTTTTTCATTACTGTGTGGTCTACATACGTTACAGCATGAAAACTTATCGTTACTTTTTTATGCTCTTCCACAATTTCGTTTACTAGATTTTTAAATTTTAAGTAGCCTAAAAAAGTTAAAGGTCCGCTTACCCCGACCACAACTCGATCGTCTTTATTCTCAACGCTAAAAATTGGATATAAAAGGCTTTTTAGACTCCTTGATCCTACCCATAAAATGGAAACTTCTAGTAGAACACCAGCTACTACCCCAAAAAGCAAGTCAGTGAATATAGTTACCAGAAATGTGATGATAAAAACAAAAAACTGATCCTTGCCGAGGTGATACGCGTAGATAAACTCTTTTGGCGAGGCAAGGCGAAGACCGACAAAAATGAGTAATGCAGCTAAGGCTGATAAAGGGATGAGGTTTATAACGCCTGAGAGCAAGACAACAGCTACAAGCATAAAAAGCCCATGAAAAAAATTTGCTGCTGAGGTTTTTGCCCCATAGTCAATATTAGCCTTACTGCGAACGATCTCTGATATCATGGGCAATCCCCCGATAGCCGCACTTATCAAATTTGCCACTGCCGTTGCGCGTAGGTCTTTGTTTAAGTCTGATGATGTGTTGCGGATTGAGTCTACAGCGCAAACTGTAAGAAGTGATTCAATAGAACCCACAACTGCGAACATTAAAATATACTTCAAGCTAATGGGGGTAAAGACCTGTGAAAAATCAGGTGTTTGGATTCCATCTAAAAAATTATTTGGCAGCTTAATAAGAAATTTCGGTGCACTTTCTGGTAAATTTAAGTAGAGCGATAGAGGGATAACTGAAAATAAAATAATGATCGAGGAGGGAATAAAAGCCACACGCTTAATTCGCGGCCAGTAGATTGTAACTACAAAAGAAAACAACCCTATGGCAAAAATCAAAGGGTTCAACCGAAACATTTCTTGAGGAAAATAAAAAATCAGCTCGTGTGTTTTTGAAACAGAAGGCACCACCCCTAATAAAACATAGGCCTGCTTGGTAATAATAATGACGCCAATAGCTGCAAGCATACCATGAATTACCGAGGGCGGCATTACCTCAGCTATAACTGCCTTGCGCAAA
>JBGSSB010000139.1:0-3869 GCA_041737255.1 Chlamydiales bacterium
TGAGTCTTGAGCGTAATGCCTTAATAGGGCACGTTGCGATCTAACTGGGGGGAGGTCTGGGAAACCAGCCTCTCTACCACCTTAATTGTAAACGTTTACTCGGCGTCAACATTACCTAAACTGGAAGAAAAACGGTCACACGTTTGAAGAAATTTTTAGTTTGAAAATCTAAAGTTTTTGACAGCCCAGGCCGGCCCTAGGTTATTGATTTAACTACTTTTGTTGACACATTTATCTCTAATCAACCTCCCAGACTTGACCTTATTTTTAAGCTAGGCAAGGCTACACCTCGGGGGAGACAAGTTGTTGGTTTTTGCATACTTTAAAGAGATAGAGGGCTCCTCCTACCATACATAAAAAACTTACGCCAATGCATGCTTGTGGGCTAAAGGCTTGGGCAAAGGCGGCACCAAGTAGTGGGACAAAGCAGCCTCTTACTCCAATTGCTAAAATATTTACCGAGCTGTATTGCGAACTTGACTCATTGCCACACAGCATTGGGCCTGAAAGGTGCCATACAAGCCGAGAGCCTGCCTGGGCTGCCCCATAAAAGAAATAGGCAACAAAGACAAAGGCTACAGTGCTTACTGGCATAATTAATAACAGTGGCTGCAGTGAAAAGCAGGTGACAACCAAGCAGGCTGTGAGGTGGATGCCGGCTTTTTGTAAAAATTTGGCCCAAAAGTTTGCAGCGATGATAAATCCTAATCCCTCAAGAAGGGTAAAAAGAGAAAAAATCTCTAAAAATGAAAGGTTCATGCTGGTGAGAAAGCCTGGCATGGATGGCTTGGCAAACATTAGCCCAGAGCCTGCGATAAAAAAGCCAAGCTGAAACTGGGCGAAGAGTTTATTTGTTTTTAAAAGCTTCCATGAGTCTTTCCACGGAGTGGTGATGGCTTCTTTAAGGCTTCTGATATCTCTTGCAGCAGGTCTTGTTTTCGGCACATAAAAATAGCTTTTTACCCAGGCAGATGCCCCATAAAAAAGTGCGCCAACACAAAAAAGCTCTTTCCAGATGTCGGGGTTAAGTTTAAGAAAAATCCCAAGTAGGGGGCCAATAATCATTCCTGAGGCGTGTGATACGCTTAAGGCTTGAGAAAAGACTTTCTCACGAACCCCTTTGTCAAGGTTGTTTTTTAAAACTTCCATTTGTGCAGGGTTAGCTGCTCGCCAAAAGAGTACAAAGCAGCTTTCAGCCACGATAAAATACCAGATGCTATCTGCCCAGGGGGCAAAAAGGAAAAAAATTGTCGCAAGTGCTGTTGCGCTTACTAGGCTAAAGCGTAAAAGTTCTGGCCTGTATAAAAGCAGTGAGCCCCAATAAAAGGCGCATACAGCAAGCACGGGGCGTAAGGTGGTAAGGATTGAAATTTGCAGGGCAGAGGCGCCAAAGTGAGTGCTCATAATAACATCAAGCATAAGGTTAAGCGCAACAAAAGGCTCTTGAAGCAGGTTTGAAAGAAAAAGAACGCGTTTTGTCGCCTTTGTCTTGGAGGGGTGGAATTGAGCGTCTGTTTTTATTTGTTGCATAATCCTGTTTGTTTCATGCTTAGCGTAAGACATGATACACAAAAGGGCAGATTTTATCCATATACTTAACTTAAATATTTTATTATAAATAGTTATTGTTTTGCCATGTTGAGAGGCACCTATTTTGTTTATAGTGGCGAAGCTGTATTGTTTAGTGATCGAAATTTTTACAATAGAGGGCTTTATGGTTTCTTTAGTAGGAGTTACTAATAGAGGGGGCGATTCTGGGTTGCCAGAGCAAAAAAAAATAGCTCCACGCGAAATAGTGATTGGCATCGCCGAATGGAAAAGGCAGCTTGGAGATCGATTTGAAGAACCTGATTTTCCTAGAAAAATAAAAGGTGTAGAAACCGAAGCTTATGTAATTTTAGAGGAGTTTATTAATAGTCCTGATCCAAAAAATCCCACAAAACTCAATGGAGAAACTCATCAACTTATGCTGACGCCTATATATATAGAGGAGTTTCAGAAAAGAAAAGACACTTCCTTAAAATGGGTGCTTGTTCCTCGGTGGTTGCCTGCTTGACGATGACTTGTGAAAGCTACTTAAAGAAAGTAAAATATCACTTGTTTACATATTTTGAAGAATGTTTTATTTATGTAAAAATTTGATAAGAGGAATCGGATATGTATTTTCGTGCATTTTTTTGTATTTTTGCTCTTGTGACTGTAGCAAACTTGCAGGCTAAAGAGGAAGTTATACAGCAAGCAACACGTGACGTGAAAAATAAAAGATATGATCACCTTGGAAAGCTTATAAAACATAAATTAGGCCAAGGGATTACTCTTTCAGAGCTCAAAGCTTTAGGCAAAAAATACCAAGCAGAGCCACTTTTGAATGCAATTGATGCAACTCAAAAAATTAAAAAATATCACACAAGCCTGTCACTTAAGCGTAAAGAGTTGTTGCAGACAGCACTTTTTATTGAGTCATCGCTTCCGAAGTATGTAAAAAGAGATACATGCTATCTCTCAAAAAAACGCACGGGTCTTGCCTATGCTGTAGAGCATGATCCAGAGCTTAATACGAGCTTTATTGTCCTTAGTGGTAAGAGTGCCTATATAGGCAAGGGGATGAAAAAAGTTGTCCATAAAGCTATTCACTACAGAGCAGATCACCCTAAAGTTGTTGCTCGTGCTGTAGACTGCACAAAAGAAACAAGAGAGCACGTGCTAACAAAAAAGGTGCATGGCTCTCCAGGCGTTTATCAAACGCATGGTTTTGGAAAAAATAAACAACATGGCAAAAGCTACCGCACTATTTATTCGAAGCTTTATCGCCCTGGATCTATGCAAGATGCCATGGATAAAAAATATCGCTTGAGTACCTACGAAAAAGTGAAGGTGGCATCCGATATTCTTGCCGGCTTATATTCGCTACACAAACAAGGAATTGTCCATCGGGATTTAGGTGCAAGAAACCATTTTATAGATATCCCAAAGGGAAAGCCTGGAAGGCGTAATGTAACAGCCTGCATTGCAGACCTTGGTCGTGCTACCTATGCTGTACGAGCCGCAGATACAAAGGTGCAAGGAAATACTTTTTATACAGCCCCGGAGGGTTTGTATAGGAAAAAGTTAAAAGGCAGAGACTACTATAAGACAGACGTTTTTGCGGTAGGCTGTGTATTGTACAGGCTGTTTTACGGTAAAAAAGCTCTATGGCAAGATAGATCTTATGTAAACGATACAGAGGAACCCCTTCATTATCGCTACAAGTCTATGAAGTATCGCATAAAGCATGCAACAAAAGCGCGTCGCACGCGTTTGCAGTCAAAGCGCACGCGTTTGAGTCCAAAAGAAGAGTTTGAGCTATTGGTTTTACGCATGTTGCATACAGATCCCTCAAAGAGAGGTTCGGCTAAGCTGTTGTCAGCTAAAGCCAGCAAAATCTTGAGTCGTATAAAGTAGCACATGTTAGAATTTTTTTGACAACAAGCTAGATCTGTTACTCACGTTTATCTATCCTTTACTATGGTGCCCAGATATGACAATTCTGTAATTGCCAATGTTCAAGGATAAATTTTGTAACGAAGTAATTGGCTGAAAAACCACTTAAATCAACAGCCTAAGTCCGGCCCCAATGGTGTCAACTTAAGGAAATTTGCACCAACAATAAGGGTTTATCGTTAAGGTAGTGGTAAGTTTTTTGTATGGGAGCCCGTCCAGGGCGAATTATTATAGCCCACTAGCGACCTCTTAGGGAGCTGTGGTTGCGCTCGGCATGTGTAATTTCTAGTCGGTGAAAATCCGATCATAACCCAAAGAGGAGGGAATATGTAGACGGAAGCAAGGGTGTCCAAAGAAACCCCTACGAGTTGCTGTAAAGCCAGATAGAA
>JBGSSB010000138.1:0-13715 GCA_041737255.1 Chlamydiales bacterium
AAAAAATAGAAATATCCCTCCTCATATTGTTGAGGAGGGGTGTTCTGGGTTTTGCTTCATCTAGAGTTAGTCATTTTTTCTGCATTCCTGAAATTATATTGAGCGCAGCCTGGATTGGTCCAAAGGCAGAGCCTTCGTCAATCTGACGCTTTGCGTACAAAAAGGTGATGGCGCTTGATGCTACAAAAAGCATCAGGTGTCCAACAGCGTTTATGACGTCAGCCAGAGGGTGTTTTTTTGCCATCTTGATATGTATTACATTGCCTTGATCTGGCAACACTAGGGGCACTGATCTAAGGGCTTCTTGCGCACTCTCAGGGATGGAATTTTCTGGAATAGCTCCAGAGTCTACAGGTGCTACCATATGTATATCTCCTTAATAAAATAATACGTCGCTTTGCGACGGATGCATCGTACAAGTTTTGTATTAAGAAGATATAAACAACAAAAAGGCCCTAGGTGCGTAAAGCGCCTAGGGCCTTTAAAGAGCTTTTGTAAAGAGCTTTTGTGGTGATAAAACTTTAACGCTTACGCTTCTTCTTCAGCGTCAGCAATAAGTGCCTCTGAGATAAGCACGATGCCGGCAGCTGATGATGCAAAGATAAGGGCGTTTTTCACTACTTTCGCAGGGTCGATAACGCCTGCTTTGATTAGGTCTTCTACCTGCTCTGTTAGGGCGTTAAAGCCTATGTTGGTTGAGCCTTTTAGCACATCAGCTAGTACTACAGAGCCATCGCGGCCTGCGTTTATAGCAATTTGTCGTAATGGGGCTTCACAAGCTACGTTAAAGAGCTTTGCTCCTAGTTGCTCGTCGCCTTCTAGTTTGAGGGCGTTAAGCGCTTTAGATGCGCGAAGTAGGGCTACACCGCCACCTGGGACGATACCTTCTTCGATTGCTGCTTTTGTTGAGTTGAGGCTATCTTCAAAGGCTTGCTTTTTGTTTTTAAGCTCAGGCTCTGTAGCGGCTCCAACACGAATTACAGCAACACCGCCGCTTAGTTTTGCACGGCGCTCTTCTAGCTTTTCTTTGTCGTAGCTAGAGCTTGCATTATTCATTTCAGCTTCAATCTGTTTAAGACGCTCTTCAATTTTTTTCTTATCGCCCGCGCCATTGATAATTGTTGTGCTATCTTTTGTGATCTGCACTTTATCGGCACTACCTAAAAATGTATGGTCAATTTCTTTCATCGAAAAACCAGCATCATCTGTAATAAGTGTAGCGCCAGTTAATGCTGCAATATCCTGCATCATGGCTTTACGGCTGTCGCCAAAGCCAGGGGCTTTTACGGCTGCCACTTTTAAGGTGCCGCGAAGTCTGTTTACAACGAGAGTTGTAAGAGCATCGCCATCGAGGTCTTCTGCTATGATAAGAAGCTCGCTTCCTGTTGTTGCAACGTGTTGCAGTATAGGGAGGATCTCATGTACAGAGTTAATTTTTTTATCGATCAAGAAGATAAAAGGCTTAGCTTGCTCTACGGTCATTTTTTCTTGGTTAGAGCAAAAATAGGAACTTAAGTAGCCTCTGTTAAATTGCATCCCTTCAACGATTTCAATTTGGGTGTCAGTGCCCTTGGCTTCTTCAATTGTTATAACACCTTTGCGTCCAACTTTTTCAATGGCTTCGCTGATAGTTTTACCAATCTCTTCGTTGCCTGATGCTGACACTTTGGCGATATTGAAGATGTCTTTTGCGTCTTTAACGGGGATGGACATTTTTTCGATGTCTTTTAAGATGGCCTCTAGTGCCTTTTCCATGCCGCGCTTAAGGCTAATAGGGCTTGCGCCGCTGGAGATGTAGCGGATGCCATTTTCAACAAGGGCTCTTAAGAGTAGCGTACCTGTTGTTGTGCCATCGCCGCACTTTTCTTTAATTTTTTGCACAACTTCTTTGGCGATAGAAACGCCCATGTTTTCGAAAACGTCTTTGAGTTCTACATCTTTTACAATGCTTGAGCCGTCGCATGTTATAGTTGGGGCTCCCCAGCTTTTTTCAAGGCCTACATTGCGGCCTTTAGGGCCTAGGGTGAAGGCGACTACATCGGCTAGTTGCTTAATTCCGGAAAGAAGTTTTTGGCGTGCTTCTTCTTCAAATATAATTTCTTTAGGGGTGGTTGCCATGGGCTTTCTCCTTTAGTTTGAGTACCATTTATACCTGAGCGTTCTAAATTGTGCAAGAGAGATCGAGATTTTTTAGCAAACAAAGCGCTTAAGTGCTAGATTTGTGCTTGGCCAGCTCTTGCTCCCTACTGATGAACTGCATTATAGACGGAGCGTTTAGGAAGTTTTAGCTGCTTGGCAACTTTTACAATAGCCTCTTTGGTAGAGCATGAAGTTGCAACATCAGCAACCAATGATGACAATAGTTCTTTTGAAAATATAGCTTCGCTTTCTTGTTTGTGCCCTTCTATTAGCAATACTATTTCACCAATGGCAGGTGTTTTTTGCTGGAGTGCAAGTATCTCTTCACAAGTTCCTGTAAGGACGCTTTCAAAACGCTTTGTAAGCTCTCTTGCAACTGATACTTTGCATTGTGGATCAAGTTCACATAAGTTTTTGAGGCTATCTTCTAGTCTTTCAGCGGACTCATAGCAAATAGTGGTACCGGCATAGTCTAAAAATTCTTCGAGGCGTATTTTTAGCTCACCTGGCTTTCGTGGTAAAAAGCCAACAAACTGAAATGGCGTAGGTTCAAGGCCTGATAGGCTAAGGGCAACAAGCAGGCTAGATGCACCTGGAATAGCTGTTACAGGTAGGGCTCGTTCTCGGCAAGCTTTAACTAGTAAAAAACCTGGATCTGAAATAAGGGGAGTTCCGGCATCAGAGATCAGGGCGATTTCTTTTCCCTCTTCAAGGTCTTGAAGTACTTTTTCTTCACGCCCCTGTTCATTGTGTTGATGAAAAGAGATAAGGCTTTTTTGGATGTCGTAGTGCTGTAAAAGCTTTAGGCTGTGACGTGTATCTTCAGCCAGGATGTAATCCGAGCGCTTGAGTGTTTCAAGCGCTCGAAAACTTATGTCTTCAAGATTTCCAATGGGAGTTGCTACGAGATATAACATAGGTGGCACCCAGATTCGAACTGGGGATCGAAGCTTTGCAGGCTTCTGCCTTACCACTTGGCCATGCCACCGAGAACCATTCTACTGAAGATGCTCTTTTTAGCTCAACACAATTTAGTGATTTTCAATAGGGACGATTTCTGCTATAAGATGGCCAATTTGTTTACCTAGGTGAAACATGACACGGCCCACTCTACATGAAATATGCCAAGTTCTGAAGATAAATGATGCTCTAGATTGCCATACCCCAATTTCTGGTGTTGCCTTTGATAGCCGCGAGGTGCAGCCTGGGCAGCTTTTTGTGGCCTTAAAGGGGTTGAGGGTAGATGGCCATGACTTTGTTCAACAGGCATTTGATAGGGGCGCTTTAGCGGCACTTGTCTCTGATCATTTTTGTCAGAACTTCAAAAACATAATCAAAGTAAAAGATCCTCTTTTGGCTCTTCAGCAAATAGCAAGATGGCATGTGGCGCGATCTTCTGCTCAGGTTATAGCAATCACAGGGTCGTTAGGCAAAACATCAGCTAAAGATTTTTTATATACCCTGCTTAAGAGTGGCTTCAAGACTGCCTGTACAACAGGTAATCAGAATTCTCAAATAGGCATGGCAGTGTCTCTTCTTAACAATGTACAAGGTGATGAAGAGTTTGTGGTAGTAGAGATGGGAATGACCAAAAGTGGTCATATAGAGCAACTTGTGAGTATTATCCCTCCTGACAAAGCGTTAGTTACATCGATTGCTCTTGTGCATGCAGAAAACTTTGAGGCCATCGAGGGTATAGCAAGAGCCAAGGCTGAGGTATTTTCATCACCCAAAACTACTCTTGCGTTGCTCAACAAAGATTCTGAATGCGTTGATTTATTGCAAAATCTTGCTCACTGTAAAACACTAACCTATTCTCAAATAGACCCAGAGGCAGATTTTTTTCTTAAAGTTACCCAAGATGGTCTTGTTTTTTCAATTCAGGGTGTTGCAAACAATCTTCCCTATATTTCACTTCCTGCGCCGCATGTCTATCTTAACCTACTTGCAGCATGTTCCATGGCCTTTTCTTGCGGTATGAGTCCGCAGAAAATTGGGTTAGCATTTTCTTCTATTAAACTTCCTGAAAAAAGGCTTGAGGTAGTTTCTAAAGCTGGTATTTGTTTTGTTGATGATTCTTATAATGCCGCGGAGCAATCGATGAAGGCTGCTTTAAGTTATATGAAGAGCTATCCAGGGCAGTCACGGAAAATTGCAGTTATTGGGCAGATGAGAGAGCTTGGCCGTTTTTCGGAAGAGTGTCATAAGGCAGTGGGCGAACATGCTTTAGAGTGTGTTGATAAGATATTTTGTTTGGGAGAGGAGTGTGCACCTATCGTTTCAGTTTGTAAAGAGGCAGATAGGGAATGTCTTTGGTTTACAGATTTTGTTGAACTAGTTGCAGCACTAAAAAATGAACTTCGCGAAAATGATCTCGTTTTGCTAAAGGGTTCTCGATCAAATGGGCTGTGGCGCGTTTTAGAGCATTTTAATTAGGATTTTTTTAATTAGGGTATAGTATGATTTATTGGCTCCAAGAGTTTTTAAAAACTGATCTGGGTTGGCACGTGCCAGCCGTTTTTGGGTATACATCGACAAGGGTTATACTAGCGGCTTTGACAAGCCTTTTATTTTGCCTTCTTGCAGGGCCATATTTTATTAGAAAACTCTATGAGTTAAAAATCGGACAGCCGATTCGTGAAGCGGATGGATTTTTGCTTGGCGATTTGCATAAAAGCAAAAAAAACACCCCTACGATGGGCGGTATTTTAATGATAGCATCCATGTTGCTTTCTCTGATCTTATGGATGGATCTTAAAAGTACATTTACCCTTATGTTGCTTTTGACAACGATAGTGTTGGGGCTGCTGGGAGGATATGACGATTTCCTTAAACTCTACTACAAAAATACTAAGGGGTTGAGTGCAAAGAAAAAGCTAGGTGTGCAACTTGTTTGGGCGCTTTTGATTGCGGCTTACCTACAGGTACCCTCATTTGCCGGGATATTTGAAGTTGGGGGTTGGTTTGATCCGCCTGTTGTGAAGGAATTTTTTTCCGATGTTAAGTTAAGTCAAACTCTTACCCTAAATGATTATTCAAGTCGTCTCTATGTGCCCTTTTTTAAAGAGCCTATTTATATCTTCTCAGGAATCGGCTTGCTCTTTATGTGGGCATTTTATGCCTTTGTTATAGTTGGTTCCTCCAATGCTGTTAACTTAACTGATGGGCTCGATGGTCTTGCAACAGGGTTGTGTATGTTTGTGGCTGGGGCTTTGGGTACCTTTGCCTTTTTGGCAAATAATCAGGATCTTGCCCACTATCTTAACATCTTATACGTGGAGGGAAGTGGCGAAATCGCTATTTATATGGCGGCTGTTTGCGGGGCTTGCCTTGGATTTATGTGGTTTAACTGCCATCCAGCGCAGCTCTTTATGGGTGATATCGGCTCTCTTACGCTAGGCGGGGTCATCGGTGTTACGGCGGTTCTTTTAAAGCGGGAGTTTTTTCTGGGTTTAGTGGGGGCTATTTTTGTAGTGGAGGCTCTATCTGTAATACTTCAGGTGCTAAGCTATAGGCTACGCGATAAAAAGCGGATATTTTTGTGTGCTCCACTGCATCACCATTTTGAATATAAAGGGTGGCCTGAGTCTAAAGTAGTTATACGCTTTTGGATTATTGGGCTTCTTTTAAGTCTTATTGGCTTAGCGTCCATTAAGTTTCAATAAGGGGCATATCGTGAAAAAAGTTGCTGTTATAGGTCTTGGAAAAAGTGGCTTGTCAGCCGCACATTTTCTTCAAAATGAGGGCTATAGTGTTTGGGCAACAGATGATAAGGTAACATGTGCGCCAGATGGCGTTATCTTGAAAAATGCTGTAGAGCTTACTTGCCAGGTGCAAGATTTTGAGTTTGTTGTTATTTCGCCAGGTGTACCTTTATCTCACCCTCTTGCAAAGCAAGCCAAACTTTGCCAAGTTGAGCTCTTTTGTGATGTTGAGCTAGCCTTTCGTAAAATAGCAGATAAACAGATACCTATTGTTGGGATTACAGGCTCAAATGGCAAAACTACCACAACAAGCCTCACATGCCATATTTTAAATAGCTGCAATATCCCAGCAAAAGCAGTAGGTAATATCGGCACACCAATGTTATCTGTAGTTGATGATGTAAAAGGCACGCTTGTTGCAGAGCTCAGCTCTTTCCAGCTTGAAACGATGGCGACAAAAGTGCTTGATGCAGCCATTATTCTTAACATTACACCAAATCATCTTGATCGACATGGCACAATGGAAGAATATATTAAGGCTAAAGAGCGCATAGAACATTGTTTAAGGCCCGAGGGGGTTTTGTGGATTCAGAAGGCGACTAACTTGGTAAAAAATGGCTGCTATTTTGGATTTGACTCGTCGTGTGATCTTTACACAGATACAGTAGCTGTCTATCGTTTTGGTAAAAAAGAATCTGAGCTTCCAGATCTTTTAAAAAATTCGAAATCACATAATGTCGAAAACTATCTTGCTGCCTACGCACTGGCTCGTCATTATGGAGCAGATCCAGAAGAGTGCAGGAAGTCCTATGAAAAATTTGAAAAACCTAAACATAGACTGCAGCATGTTCACACCTGTAATGAAATCATGTTTTATAATGATAGCAAGGCGACAAGTGTGGATGCTGTTTTACGTGCCGTTGAGTCAATTTCTAACCCAATTGTATTAATTGCTGGTGGAGTGCATAAGGGGTATCCATATTCTAGCTGGAAGAGTGCTTTTAAGGGCAAGGTTAGAGCCTGTGTGCTTATCGGACAAGCAGCAGATTGCATTGAGCAAGACCTAGATTGTGTCGTGCCTATTTTGCGTGCTACGAGTTTATCTGAGGCGGTAGAAATGGCTATAAGCGTGGCTAGTCCGCAAGATGCCGTGCTTTTATCGCCAGGTTGTGCGAGCTATGATATGTTTACTTCGTATGAAGAGAGGGGAGATAAATTCCAAGATATTGTATGCAGTCTAAAGTAACTGCGACAGAAAAAGAAAAGGCGGTCAAATAATTGACCGCCTTTTCTTATGTAGGTTGCTTTAAGACTAGTAACGGTCTCTACGGCCAGCACCACCAGCACCACCACCACCACGGCGATCGTCTCTGAAGCCACCACCACTACGCATACCGCCGCCAGAACGCTCTTCACGAGGTCTTGCTTCGTTAACTGTAAGTGGGCGACCACCAAATTCTTGTCCGTTCAATGCATCGATAGCAGATTGTGCTTCTGCATCTGCACTCATTTCAACAAAGCCAAAGCCTTTTGAACGGCCTGTATCTCTGTCTACAATCACTTGAGCTGATTGAACGTTGCCATATGATGCAAACAAACCTTGTAGTTCGTTTTCTGTAGTACTGTGCGGTAAGTTACCGACGTATAATTTTTTTGCCACGGAAAGTCTCCTGTAAATGACTAATTTGCAACCTAAGAATGAGAGAAATACTGGGAGACAAAACCTATTATCACCACTAGGAATACTCTGCAAAACCTAGGAACAAGACCATTATGTAACAAATGGCCATTTTTAACATCAAAAAGTGCACTTCCTTGAAAAATAAATCAAAAAAAGTGAAATGCTTTATGTAGAAATAGTGGACTGTGAAAGATGAGAAAAATGAAAAAACGCCTCTCAGGTGTGTTTTCAGCTAGGTGCTTGTAGAATAGGGGCTGCAAGGGAAGGGCGAACGTGAAAAATGAAAAAAAATTGAATTCAAAATCTAAATATACATTAAAAATAACAAGATTGAGCAGGGTATCGTAAATAATTCCCATTGGATTTCGGATTTCGAATCTTTAGTTACGGAATTTGTTGACGGTCTACTAAATTTTTAATTGCAAACTAGATGTGTAAACTAGTCAATCATTAGAAGAGCTTAGATCCATTTTGTACCCTTAGGCAGGGATAAGTTTTTTTGAGTGTAAATTATTTCTATTCTATGCATTCTTTGTGTGTTTGTAATTTACTTATAATTAACGCGTTGTGATGCGACAAAAGGCGTGGATTTTTTGTAAAAATTGGCGCATAAAAAATAGTTGATATTTTTTTTCTCATAAGTGGTTGCGTGTTAAGATCTTTTTGAGTATCTTACGGAGTAGATTCACAAATGTAACGGACTATGAAATGCAGCTTTCAATGGCAGGCATACATCCAGATTTTGCTCACGAAAAAAAGCCTTCACGAAGGGCTGTGGGTGTAAGCCGTAAAGACACCATTATCATCGCTATGCTTGTCAATATAGCATTATTGGCTGTCCTCTTTGCTACTGCAAGCAGACAAACGCAAGTTGTTCTCCCATCGAGGGTTGAGCCCGTTGTTGCTCAATTTGAAACGCTATCTCAAGTTACAAAGCCAAACGCTACTGTAGAAGTTCAAATAAAAGAGCCTGTAGACGAAATCGACGAAATTCTAAAAAGCTACGCACTACAAAATTCTGCCGTTGCACAGACAGAAGCAAAAGTAGTTACTGAACTACCTAAAAAGGCAGTAGTTGCTCCTGTGGCAATTTCATCTGTACCAACTATAGCCTACTCTGAGGTAAAGGTAAAGCAAGGTGATGTTCTTTCTAGGATTGCTCAGCAAAACAGAGTAAAAGTTGAAGATATCATCGTATTAAATGGTCTTGAAAGTACGAATCTTAAAATAGGGCAGGTACTGAAAATACCTACTACAAAAACGACAACTAGCTCCAAAGCCGCAGTAAATGAGCCTGTTGCAGAATTTTACGTAGTTAAAAATGGCGATAGCCCTTGGAAGATAGCCAAAAAATGCCGTATTGGTGTAGAAGATCTACTTCGGCTCAATAATTTAGACGAGGAAAAAGCGCGAAACCTCAAAATTGGGCAGAAACTGCGCATTCGTTAATCTGGGTTATTCAATGCACCTTTCCCGTCAGCTTCTTATAGCTGTTATTATCTTGTATGTACTTGGGCTCGTGATGATTTTTAATACATCATCAGCTGAAGCTATCGACCTTGCTTTGTACGGCAACACTCATAACGCATTATTTAAGCAGCTATTTTACACTTTGATTGGGGCAGGCGCTGCATATAGCTTTTTTCGTTTAGGGTACAAACGCCTTTTAGAGTTTTCACCCTATGCTCTCTTTGGCATTTGTGTTTTGTTGCTGCTAGTTTTTGTTCCGGGAGTGGGGATGAAGGTTAATGGTGCTAGGCGCTGGATTAGCATTGCAAAGTTTAGCTTGCAACCTTCTGAGTTTGTAAAGTTTGTAGGGCCAGTGTACCTAATTTATAGGCTCTCAAAAATCCAAGGTGCTGTCGACCTTAAAGAGTTTTTACGGTTTTCAGCAATATTAGCGATACCCATGGGATTGATTATCCTTGAGCCTAATAATGGTACGGCGGGTGTTTTTGGTTGTGTACTTGCTGTGGTCTGCTTTTTAGCAGATGTCCCGAAAAAATTTTGGCTCTTACCACTTGTTGTATGTGGAACTCTTGGTGTTGCGCTAGCTTTGCAGATGCCCTATGTGGCTAAGAGAGTAGAGGTTTATTTACATCCAGAGTTAGACCTTAGGGGTAAAGGCCACCAGCCGCATCAAGCAAAAATCGCAGCTGGATCAGGCGGATTACTAGGAAAAGGCCCGGGGAAAAGCCTACAAAAGCTTTCATACCTGCCTGAGGCGCAAAATGACTATATCGCTGCAATCTTTGCGGAGGAATATGGGTTTTTAGGTATTTTACTTCTTATCGCTACTTATGCGTGGCTCGGATTTTTATCGTTTAGTATAGCTATACGCTCACGGGACAAAGAGGGAATTTACATAGGCTCTGTTATTGCTTTTTTATATACATTTCAGTCCTTTTTAAATTTGGGTGTTGTAAGCGGACTTGTGCCTCCTACAGGATTAAACTTGCCATTTTTTAGTCAGGGTGGATCGTCGCTTATCGCAAATGTATCAGCGCTTGGAGTCTTGATGAGTATAGAAAAAGAACGCATCACAAGGTTGGTATGTCAAAGCGCATAGTAATTGCAGCAGGTGGTACCGGCGGGCATCTTTTCCCAGCTCAAAGCTTGGCTGCGCAGCTGATATCTTCTACCCCAGAAAACAAAATTCTGTTTGTTGCAAAAGGGCTCTCAACTAATGCTCGATTTAACTCTACATTGTACCAACACAAAGATATTTCTGGCGGGCCAATAAAGGCGAATATCAAAACGGTGATTTTGTCTTCATGGCGTATCTTTAAGGGGATATGTCAAAGTGTTGTAGCTTTACGTGCATTTAAACCTGACGTTGTTATTGGTTTTGGAAGCTATCACAGCTTTCCAGTTCTTTGTGCGGCGAGGCTTTTAGGGGTTTCTATTGTGCTTCACGAAGCAAACAGTATACCGGGTAAGGTAAATCGCATCTTTTCTCCATACGCTGCTTGGACGGGCGTTTTTTTTCCGGATTCAGCGAGCCATCTAAAAGGCAAAACGCAAAACACAGATATACCACTTCGTAAGCAGTTTCTGGGAGTTTCTAGGCCGGATAGAAAATCGGCTCTCAGCTACTATGGGCTACAAGATACACTACAGACTGTCCTTGTTTTTGGTGGATCTCTTGGTGCTAAAAAACTTAACGATCTTGCGGCAAAAAGCATTTGCGCTCTTAGTGAAAAAGTAAAGCTCCAGGTACTTCACTTTACAGGGAGTGCTGATTCTTCTCATGTCGTTCGTGCTTTATATAATTCTGCAAATATTACAGCTGTTGTTCGTGATTTTGAACATGAGATGCAGTATGCTTGGGCAGCGGCTGATCTTTGTTTATGTCGTTCTGGTGCTTCCACTATTGCCGAATCTGTAAGCTTTGGTGTGCCTGCAGTATTTATTCCCTATCCATTTGCAACGGATGCGCATCAGGATAAAAATGCAGAGTATGTGACGCAAAACATAGGTGGTAGCGAGTGGTATAAAGAGGCGGCTTTAGATGTTAACTCTCTTGCAGAGGTCATAGATCGTCTTCTTTTAGCCCCTCAGCAAAGTAAAATGAAACAGGCGCTAGAGATAGCTTGTCAAAAGATGCAGCAAAAGCAATTTGCTGATTTAGTGGCCGAATATTTAAAGGAGAAATCATGAGTTATCATTTTATTGGAATCGGTGGAATAGGTATGAGTGGCCTGGCTCGTATACTGTTACAAAAAGGTCACACTGTCCAGGGAAGTGATGCCTCAAAAAGCTACGTTACCGATGGCCTTTCAGAGGCGGGAGCAAAAGTATTTATAGGTCACACAAAAGATCACCTCGACTCCTGCACCACAGTCATTTATAACTCTGACATTCCCTTAACAAATCCTGAGCTCATGGCTGCCAAAGAGCAGAATCTTCCACTTTTACATCGATCAGATCTTCTTGTTAGGCTTATGAGCGAACACAAAGTGCTTGCTGTAACAGGAACTCATGGCAAAACGACGACAAGCTCACTTTTAGCACATGTTTTTTGCTCTGCCGGGCTAGATCCAGCTTTTGCTATTGGGGGATTATTAGTAGGTCGTGAGCTTAACGCATCGCATGGCACGAGCCCCTATTTTATTGCCGAAGCAGATGAAAGTGATGGAACGTTTCTTAAATATAGCTGTGAAGGTGCAATTGTAACAAATATAGACAACGACCATCTTGCACACTTTGGATCGTGGGATAATCTTGTAGGCGCATTTACAACCTTTACAAATGGCTGCAAGACACCAGAGCTTCTTTTGTACTGTCATGATGATAAAACACTCTCTTCTATGAACATCAAAGGAACTTCATATGGCTTTTCTGAGGGGGCAGATTTGCGGGTTGAAAATTTCCGTCAAAATGGACTGCAGATTGTCTTTGATATCCGTAAAGGGGCTACTCTCTATAAAGACGTACTTTGCAATCTTTCCGGAAGGCATAATGCACTTAACGCCACGGCTGTTTTTGGGCTTTCTTTAGCAGTTGGTGTGCCAAGTGAGGCTGTTATTGCAGCTTTGGCTAGCTTTGGCGGCGTGAAGCGGCGTCTTGAAAAAAAGGGGGAGGCAAATGGTATTTTAGCGTTTGATGACTATGCGCATCACCCGGTTGAAATACGTGCCACGTTAAAGGGCCTTAGAGCTGCAGTTGGCGATCGCTCTATTGTCGCTGTTTTTCAGCCCCATCGTTATAGCCGCATGCGGTATATTATGAATGATTTTGATCATGTTTTTGAAGATGCTGATATCGTAGTTATTACCGATTTATTTACTGCAAAGGAACTACCTGTAGATGGGGTTTCAACTGAGGCTATACTGGAAGTTATTAAAAAAACCGCCCCAAATTGTATCTACATGCCAAGAGACACTCTTGTGCAGCAGCTAGCCTCAAGCATTCCTTCTTCGAGTGTTGTTATTACACTAGGAGCAGGTGATATTACTAAAGTTGGAAAAGAGTTGATCGAGAGTTTAGTGTAAAGTATGTATAGCGGACCTGTTCAAAAAATACCCCTTAAACGTGCTATTGGCTATGTGCTTTTGTCGGTATTTGTTATTTGGGGATCGCTTATTTTAACATGGCTTTTGCATAGATCGCTTTTAGAAGAAAGACAGCAAAACTCAAGTTACAACATAGTGGCACTTGTGCAAACCTGTCCTCAAAAAGAGGCTTTGCAAAACTGGCAGCTTGCTGAGCTTTTGCAGCTTAGCCGGGATGAGCCCCAAAATCTCTTTACTTTTGATACCAAAGTCGCAACTGCAGCTCTTTTAGCATGTCCTGTGGTTAAAAAAGCAACCTGCCGCCGCCAGCCTCCAGGGATAGTACATATTGATTATAAAGTAAGAGAGCCTTGTGCTTTACTTGCCAATACTTCAAATGTAGCACTCGACAGCGAAAGATTTTGTTTTCCTCTGAGACCCTATTTTACACCGAAGATACTGCCCGAGCTTTATGTTGGTGAAGTTGATGTTTCTTATGGGGCATCACTTGATTCTAAAGAAGCAACCCTTGCTTTTTCAGTACTTGATTATGTAAAGAAAGGTCTTCCTGTTTCTTGTAGAATCATTCGCATTGATACACATAATGCTTATGCTAAAAGTGCTGGCATTCAAGAAGTTGTCGTTGTTCTTGAGCAAAGCGACAAAACACGATATATCCGTTTTGATCCACGCACGTTTAAAGAATCTTTTGATTGCTACAAAGATTTATCTATCACTTTTGATCAAATAAATTCAGCATCTCGCGAACAAATTATCGATATGCGCAGTCCAAGTATTGCCCTCGTTAAGTAGTACCCCTATGCCAAGTAATCAGCTTGTTTTGAGAATCAGTAAAGATTTGGGCTGTTACCTTGTCAATAACCTATAGTGTTACAAGAATCCTGGTCAGTAAATATCTGATAATATGCCTAATGCAGGCCCGGCCTAAGGTGTTGATTTAAGTACGTTTTTATGCAATAATTCATCTTCAATATTTGTCCTTTAATAACAGTTTTAGAGCCCTTCAGGGCGACTTATTAAAGCCCATTGCGACCGCTTAGGGAGCTGTGGTTGCGCTCGGCATGTGTAATTTCTAGTCGGTGAAAATCCGATCATAACCCAAAGAGGAGGGAATATGTAGACGGAAGCAAGGGTGTCCAAAGAAACCCCTACGAGTTGCTGTAAAGCCAGATAGAA
>JBGSSB010000011.1:0-3585 GCA_041737255.1 Chlamydiales bacterium
CAAACATATGGTGAAGATCATCCAAGGGGTGCAATTTAAGAATGGTGAGGAGGTCGAAATTCAAGAAAAAACAGCTTAATTATTAACTAGAAATTAGGGTGCAATCTTTTTTGGAAACACAACATTTGACAATATCTCCCATTTATGTGAATATTGTAAATCGAAAATAGAATGAAAAAAAATTTCATTTTTACAAATGAGAATAAAAAGAACTAAGTCCAGTCGCGCTCACTTTTCAGGTTAACTTTGTCCATAGATGTACAAATCAAGCCGCCTTACTACCCTTTTCGAAAAGCCGTCAACATCATTTTCGCTTTCAGGGCCTCCCTGTAATCTTTCTAGGGCTTCCAAAACACTCGCAAACGATACATACTCACTTGCCTTGTTGTAGTGCTGCCAGGTTCTAAACCCACAATATTGCACATATTTCGACCTTAAACAATCTAACTCAGCCTTTGACATATTTTTATCTTTTTGCAGATGAAGCAAGTCGATCGAAACAAGACTGGGTAGCACCAGTGGCTCCTCAGCACACTCCAGATCTACAAGCTCAACAGTAACACTCAACGCTTTCCCCTCGCCGAAATCAGCATGTACGCCATAAGCAAAATCAGGATGAATAATAACCTCTCTTATTTCATTTTTCCGCATTCCTTGTATTCCGTGGGCAAGCCCAGGCATAAGGCGTAAAACATCAAAAGTCTCAACTGGGGCAAGTTTTGATGAACTACACAAAACCTCACCCTGAAAGTCTTTGATAAGGTAATGAATGGAAACAGCTTTTGTATATTTATTTACACAAGCATCACCATTACCTAATTTATTGATGCAATAGCAAATTTTAGCAGGCTCAATCCATGTCACATCAGAATTTAGGACTTTCTGATCAAACACTTGTTTAGACAAGCGCTTGTTTGCCCTTTTAGCCGGTGTAAGCTGCATTTGATATGCGTCAAAAAAGGCAAGTTCATCATAATTTACGAAGCCGCTATGTTCTGCTAGTTTTATTCCCTCAAGAAAATTGTCAAAACATTCCCTGTTTTCATCAGCAAGATCAAGCTCAGCTAAGTGTTTTATGATTATCTTTGCAACTAATTCCGGAAGCGCTTTTTTTATTTCAGGATTAGACAAATCAAATGGGTCTTTTTTGATTTTATCCAGATTTACAGAAAACTTTCTTAAAACGCTATCAAGAAAGTCGCTAGTTTGCAAAGCTACAGCTACTTTCAACTCTGCATCCTCATACATCTTAAGTAATTGTATGGACTCATCTGAGTTCTCGATATAGCTAAACGGAATTTTCGTACCAGTATCTTTATATGAATCACTAGGGTACGCCAATATATTTTGAATATCTTGGAACTCGTCCTGAATGGAGTCATAGTCAAAACTCGGCATAACCGTAGATGTTTTCATTCGTTTAATTATATCACCAGAATTGGCAACTGGCACACCACTACATGGTGGCGGTAATGGCCCATAGGCAAATGCAGGCTTTATAACCTGCGACCCTCGTTCATACAATAGCGAATTCTTCGTGCCATATCCTAAAAGTATCCCCAGAAGAGCCGTATTGCCCTTGAATAAAGCAGAGGCACTAAAACCAGGATCTTTTATCTTGCTCAGCAAACCCTCAGCCGTAAGTGATAGCCCTAGTCGTGATTGGAACAGCGACAAATTTTCATTAACAACTCTGAGAAATGCCTTCCGATTAATTAACAAAACTAAATTATCAGAACCTAAGGAGTTAGCGATGCTGTTAATTATACACAAAGAATAATCACAACGGTCACCCTTAGAATAACCCTGCTCCCATATATCCATCACCTCTAACGTCTCTAATGCATACTTGTGGCTTCTAGTGCCAATACATGTAGAATATTCATTGACACTGTTATCGAGATATACCGGCTTTTCACCATATAATGCATAGCCCGCACACGTTGTAGACAACTGCTCTCGAAAATAATTTTCGAGAATTCTCTCATTGAGTGAAAAGCTCGGTGCAACTGCAATCGGTAAAACTGGTGTTGTTTTTCCTTGATTGTCATCTACGACATCTTCAGATACGGCTTTTAGCAGAGAAAACCCAAACCCTATAGCTAAACAAAAAATACCGATTACAAATAATCGCTTAAACATAAAAATCAAAGATTAAGTTTTAAGAAAAAAATAACACTAATTAAACCATGTGCAGTTTTTTGGGCATAGTCACACACACAACCCCCAAACGCTTCCTGATACACCCTGTGCATTATGCATCATTTCCATTTTTACTCTTGTTATTTTGCCCCATCACCTATTTAATGATTGGATCATTCTACATATCGAGCTATTTTCCAGCTAACTTACCCTATTTTTTACATTTCAAGTTTCTTTCTGTCTCAAATCAAGTAGCACATGCCCGCACCCAACATCCCCTAAATCACATTCAAACACACACATAAACCTCTTTGCCATAACCCAAACACATTTTAGTTTGCTTTTATTGCCGCCATTTCATATCTCTTTATAGTCCACGCGCGATACTGCAGTACATAATTGATTTGACACACGAACTTTACAGTAATAAACAGTAATAAATTTACTTTGCGAGTAATACTATGTTTAAAGTCTTTTGGTCTCATTGTGTCTTACTGAGTGCTTTGGCGTTGGCAGCATCCCCACTTCAAGCCTCTAGCAGCAAGGATTTAGCCAAGCAGCCAACCTGTGTTATATCAGAAGAGGCCCCCTGCTCATTTATCAACAACACCGTAAATGTTGTGGGCGGAAGCTTTTATCTGCAGATGGCTCATTTGCAAGTTCCAGGCCATGTACCACTTGATGTTGTGCAGTACTACAACAGCCAAAGCGACTACACCTCATGGTTTGGCACGGGCATGAGCCTAAACTATAGCTTTGCTATATCGACTACAGACATTGGTGAAAAAAAACATGACAAGTATAGCAAGTATAACGAGACACGCGCAGAGTCTGCCGGAGGCTCCATCATCCGCTGTTTGGGCAAATTTGATCCATTCTCTAAGGCCCATTACTACCTAGATCCCGAAGTAATTCATGAAGGGTTTACCAACTGCGGATCAGGCAGTATCAGCGCACGATCTAACCTAAAAAATATCCGCATAACCCAAAACACTAAAAATGCTAGTTATTCCGACTGGAAGTGCTACCTTCCCGATGGTAGCGTACGAGATTATTTTAGAGTTTTTGATATCCCCCTTACCTACGTCTACTCAGAAAAGCGCCCAAACAAAACAAGCCTACACTTTGATTACCATTGGTATACCGAAGTAAACCGAGGGTTTACAGTTAAAAGAGTAGACTCGATCAAAAAAATCCAAGCAAAAGCCCAGCAGAAAATGAACTGGCTTACGTTTTCAAAGCATAGCAAAAGTGCGAAGATTCATACATCAAACGGTAAGTGGGCTCACTTTAGTGGCTTTAAAAAAGATGATAACTTCTACATCAACGAAATAGAAACCACCGACAATCCAAAACAGAAGTTCAGCTACACACAAGCGGGCAAACACTACAGCATAAAGCAGGTAGAGTGGCCCGATGGGAGGTTTTTAGAGGTAGACTACG
>JBGSSB010000012.1:0-32944 GCA_041737255.1 Chlamydiales bacterium
TCTGTCATATAGACCCCCTGGGCCATAGTAACCTCCATGGTTGGTTACATACCCTTTAATCAGATTAATGATTTTTTTAGAGGGAGAAACCCGACATTTCTACTTTGCTAGAACCCGACATTTGAACTTTGCTCCTACAAACATCTCTATTTTATTGACTGCGAAGTGGTATATATCTTATCATGTAAAATTAAACCATTATGTGGATGATTGTATGTATTCATGCCCTGTTGCCCTTGTTTACACACTTACTTTGGCTATAAATAAATTCGATCCCAAACGAAAGCGCTAGAAGCGCCCTCTATTTTCACCTTTTTATTACTTTAATATTTACCCGTTTCTAGAGAAGCTTTTACCTCTAGGGACTTCCTATGCAACTGCATAGAAGCAAAATTATTTTGGAAAAATTTATGGATACACAAAGAAAGATGGGCTTTTGGGCCGTCACCTCGCTAGTAGCCGGCAGCCAAATTGGCACAGGAATATTTTTATTACCCGCCAGCATGGCGGCATTTGGTGCAACAGGCCTCTGCAGCTGGCTAATAACAGCAACAGGAGCGATGCTCCTTGCTTTTGTATTTGCACGACTTTGTTCTGAAATACCCAAAACAGGTGGCCCACATACTTTTGTCGAAAATGCCTTCGGCAAAATTTTTGGTTTTTTTTCTGCCTGGACCTATTGGGTAATTTCCTGGCTAAGCACTCCCATGGTGGTTATTTCAGTTGTCAGCTATTTAAGCCCAGTCTTAGGTGATCTTCACCCTCTAGCCAACCTAGTCCTTGAACTATCTATCCTTTTATTTATCACGAGCCTTAACTTAATGGGTGTTCGATCTGCAGGCCGTGTTGAGTTTGTATTTACTGTATTAAAGCTACTACCTTTGTTACTAGTTCCTATTGCAGGGCTCTTTTATTTTAATACAGCACACTTTACCCCTTTTAACCCTACAACTGAATCCACAATTAGCGTGCTCAACGCAGCTGCGCTTCTTACCCTTTGGGGCTTTATTGGCGTAGAATCAGCAACAACACCTGCCGATTCTGTAGAAAACCCCAAAAAAACCATACCTCGCGCCATTATTACGGGAACGTTGCTTGTTGCAGTAGTTTATATCTTTAGCAGTGTCGTCATTATGGCCGTTGTACCACCCGAGACACTTGCTGTATCAAAAGCCCCATTTGCCGAGGCCGCACAGCGCATCTTCGGGGGTAACTGGTACCTTGTAATCTCTCTTGCTGCATCCGTTGTATGCCTAGGAACATTAAATGCATGGGTATTAACAAGTGGACAAATTGCATTAGGAGCCAGTCAAGATGGTCACCTACCAAAGCTTTTTTCCACAAAAAATGGCAATGGCGCACCTAAGTGGGGCCTTATCATTTCATCGCTTGGCATGACGCCTGTTTTAATTGCAACACTCAACCACAACCTCGTTGAGCAAATTGCATTTATCGTGGACATGTCAGTTACCGCATTTCTTTTTGTTTACGTACTTTCAGTTTTAAGCTACATCAAGCTGTTCTGGAAAAAGAAAGAGTCTAACGAACTTAGCTTTACAAGTCTTGCAATAGGACTTAGTGCTTTAAGTTTTTGCGGGTGGGCGCTTTATTCGTCGGGAATAAAAATGGTAGGATTGGCAAGCTTAATAAGTTTAACGGGTCTTCCTGTATATCTATGGCGAAACCGCATAGAAATCTTTGGAGCTCAGGAAGCTGCCCTTTAGACATAGTACAAATAGGAAATAAATTCCTATTTGGACGTTTTCATGAACCCGTACAAGCAAGTACTAAAGATACTTAATCACCTATATTTTCTTGGATCTGTATGATTTGATTTAACACATCGACACTTGTTGGTCTTGTATGCGCCGGGGACTCCAAGAGACTTCGGACAAGTTTTTGCAACAGCTTTTTCGTTTCTCTCTCAGCCGACTCTTCAATAACAAGTCGGTCAAAAGAATTAGATAACGAATCGCTTTGCTCTTGCTCATTTTCTCTAAACACAAATGATTTTAGCATCTTTGCAAAGGCGAGCATATCTTCGCCACTATCACCTTCTCTTGACTTGCGAAAATCGATAAATCCAGCCTCGATTCGGTTATCTTCAACTCTTTTACAAAGAACATGCGATGCCTTAATACTGCCATGAATATAGTTTGCACTATGCAGCTTAAAAAGCCCCATACAAAGCTGTCGTGCAACTTCAGTAAGATCTATAAACGAAATATCATTTCCTTTAAAAAACTCTCCTAATTTCTCTCCTAACGGAGCCATGACACTAAGCTTTTCCACATCTTTCTTTTGATAGACGCATTGATGCCATATTGGCCAAATTCCGCTGCTCGAATGCTCTTGCAAGTAAAACTTTTTATGTAATGACACCTCATTGGAAAACGCAACTTTGTTACACAGCGCCTGCTCTTTAGTGATCATTTTTTTATTCAAAAGTTGCACACCAAACTCTAATGGCTGGGTTGGATCAAAAGAAACATAGAGGCACTGAGTAACTTTTTTATTTTGTGAATGCATCCATAAATCATCTGGATTTTGCAAACGAATATACATTCCAGATTTATCAAGCTGAAGAGACCTTGAAACCCCGTAGGTTTGTTTTTTGAAGTACCCTTCAAACCTGCACCCACTACCAACGGCAAGGCTAAAGGAGCCAAATAAAGCGATATTTAATTTTTCAGATTGCTTAAGAGTACATTGATCTTTTGGGATTTCTCTTAGTCGAGTATAAATGCTTGCGAAAAGATTTTTTTGCTCTTCTGTTACTACATCTAGCTCAAGGCACGCCCTATAAATACAGTCTGTTGCATCATGATGCTGTTTGGGTGGCACTAAATAGACAAGCCAGCCATTTTCAAAGGGTTCATTTGCTAAAAGAAAAGAAATCCCCCTTTTTAAAAATAAAGATGGCTCTACCGTTTCTAATTCAAAATCTGCTGCTTCAAGCTTCTTAGTAACTAAAGCCTCTCCCTCGAGAATCCACGCAAAAATATTTGAAATAGGTATTTTAGAATCTTTAAATGGCCTCATCTGCTCTAACTCACCCATCTTTTTAACTACTACATTCGAATCAAAGTACTCTGCTGACAAAAGCTCTTTGATAAAAGCAAAACCTTTTGCCACCTCTAAAGACTCAGCTTCCGTAGTTGATTCATCAAAAAAATTTAAAAGTTTATCTTTTAATACAGAAAGATCAGTTCGGGGAGAGCCAGCTAAAAATCCTGAAAGACTGTGTTTACCAGTCGAATTTAGATTTGTTAAATCAGACAAAGATCGTGCGCGTGTTATGCAGCCAGAAAAAGACATAGAGTAACCTCAAATTTCAATCATACAGTAGTCAATAAAAAAACGAACTTTATATGAAAAGTTCGTTTTTTGCAACAAAATAGAAGAGTATTGCTTACTTAAAACTACAGATGCTTACTACAAATCAAGAAATTTATTTTTTAGACACATCTACTACTAAATTACTTATCCCCGATCCTAATGACTCCATTTGCTGCGCATCTTTAAGCTTTTCACAATCGTCTAAAATAAGCTTTGCCGCCTCTTTGAAAATTTCACATACGCTCATAAGCAATTTGGAAACTTCCTCAAATTTATCTGGATTCATTTTCAATACACGAGGAGAATCAATTCGGGGACTTGGGGATTTTTGCAAAGCAGCTATTCTAGGCATCATCAGCGTGATTGTGGGTGTAAATACCCTCGGCATCTGTTTTGTTTCCAAATTATTATCACTCAACTCCTTCATGGAACCTGTTTTGATTAATTTTGGAGTAGGCCTTGCTATAATAGAATCAGATGAATGCATCTTTGGCTTTAAATGATCATTTCTGGGCGATGTAGAATACATGCGAAGTCCCGATGCAAAGCCCTGAAGAATCATACCCATTCGCTTTAGCTCATTAGCCATTGAATCCATACTGCTGCCATATATTTGTAGCTGCATTGCTACCTCTTCATGCTCATCTGGTGCACCTGTGATAGGTCGATCAAGCGTTTTTATATTTTGTATCTCCCTAGCAAGAGAGGTGCATTTCTGGATCAGTGGATGTTCTTCTTCTTTCTGTATTGGCAAAACACGAGGGCTTGTGGGGATGAATGATATGTCCATTTTTTTTAATACTATAGCAGAAAAGCCCCGTATAAAATGTGTATTTGCTAAGGCTGCACAAAAAGCATCTTGCACAACTATAAGTTGATTTTTTATCGATACTTCGCCTTGCTTAAAAATCAAGGTGTCTACATCGTCACCGACCTGTGATGATCGGCTACTTCCCTTAATTCCATCAGCAGAGTTTTTCAGTTCCTCCAAAACTTTTTTGCAAAACTCTTTAACAACCGACCCTGTTTCTCGAACACCTGTGCTATCTTCAAGAGATCCCCCATTCATTTTAGCAGGAGCTGCATTGATGCAGACCACATCAAAATCTGAGAATTCTTTTAAATGACGATTATCGTCAAACGGCCTCTCTTTTCTCATTTTGGCTCTTGCATCCTGATAATCAATCCAAAAATCATCATTCATACCCCCCTTTGAATTAAAAATTGAGACAAATGGCAGAGCCAAATTTACCTGTTCTTCATGAATGAGCCTAAAATAAACAGCACGCACTGTCTCATACAACAGCGCCTCCTCTTTGGTAAAACTCTCTTTGGACATTTCAAATATTTCTTCAAATATAGCAGCTTCTCTTTCGGAGTATTTTTCCCATTTTTTGTCTGTAATAATTGAAGCTTTGATTGATTTCCAATACTCCAAGTTAGCCTCATCTAGATCAGACATCACAATATCAAGAAGAAATGAATCTGCATCACCAAGAGCTATCCCCTCCTCATAAGCGCGCATAAAAATAGCCTGCCTATCTGCAATAGTCACATCCCTAACTAAGTCGTCAAATTTTTTATCGTATTTGACACCATTTACATCCAAACGCATTTTAAAGCACTCATCAAGCTTTTTTCTCCTTTCTTGACTAAGCTCAAGACGCTTTTTGGCTTGTGTTGAGTTTATTATGTTCCTGGGTGTTTTCGCGAGTTTTTGGGCATAGCAGTAGTTTCTCTGGCCATTTGCATCAAAAATCGACAAAAAAGAGCTAAATGGATGCTCTTGTTTTGCCTCATGCTGCTCTTCATATATCAGCGCAAAGACTGATAAGCGAACATCAGAAATAAACTCGGCATCTTCCTCCAGGACACTCTCTAAACCAACTTTTTCTAATGCTTTTTTAAGATAAGAGGCTTCTTTACTTTTCCACTTAGTATACCGCTCTAGTGTAGAGGCTGCTTGCTCATGCTTTTGCATAGCTATATAGTGTTGTGTCGCCATGTTTCTTGTATCTAAGGGCAAACAGTGATGCTGTAATGAGCCCAACAAATGAAAAGTATCTTCAACAATTTTGCACAGCAAACTTTCTTGGCCATCTTTAATAAGCTGAAATGTATGAGGAAGCTGCGATTGCACATATAAAAATGCGCTATCCTCCTCTGTGGCAGATCCGCGCCGACTTCTGGTTAAAGGTGAATCTTGTGCTCTCAGAGCAAATCTTGGACTTACTCTAGGGCTAGGCCTAGGACTTGGGGTTAAATCCCTCTCTACTAGCGATGCTTGCCTACTTCTAGTCAAACCAACCATACTATTCATATATATTCTTTCTCCTTGTGTCCCAGATCCTGCGGAATTACTAAAATCCTCATACTCTAATCAGAATGCTCTATTTGCAACAACATCAGAATCTCACGCGTATTTACTTGACATCAGCACAAAGGAAGAGTACATAAAACACCTGATAACAATACAAAAGGTAAGGGACATGATACTATCCTCAGATCTAGTCGCAAGCAGTGATCTTCTACAAATGCAAGAACCTCAGCCAGTCGGTTTTACAGATAAGGGAAAGTTTGTATCAAGCTCCGACGTAAGCGATCTTGGCCAGAAAGTAGTTATCGAAAAAATAACAGCTATTCAAACACTCTTAGCAAAATCATCTCTCGAGCTAAAAACAATTCAAGATGCATTTCAATGGCGGACTGCCTTACCTAGCGACTTTACCAGCTACCGCGAAAAACTTAGGAGAATTGAAATTGAACACGAGCTTCAAGCTGATAAACTTCATGGAATAAGTGGTGTCAATACTCTTATTGCCTCAGTAACTGATAAAAGCTCGATTCCTGCAATGATTAAACAAATCCAACATCTCGAGGTGGAACTTCTTTTATCTCAAAAAACACGAAGACAACTCGAAGCCATTTGTGAGTCAGCTAAATTCCGCAAAGAATATGCCTATATCAAACAGATACTACCCGAACTTTATGAAACTCTCACAAACGTTGATGCACTAACTGCGTTTATCACAAAACTAGACGATATAATAAAAAATCCTGTAACACTTCTTTATCCCGGCCTGCAGCATCTTCCTATGAATGATGAGCAAGTAGAACCCTTCACTCAGAGCCTTGCCTCACTAAAGCCAGACAAAAATCCTGACCGCTCAGAAAGACTTAAAATTCGCGCAAGAAAAGAGCTTTTCTTACAGGTGCTTGAGCTATGCAAACATATATCAGATGAAAAAATTGGTGATCCTCGCCTCGAGCACAGACTAAAAGGACTAAATCCTCTTATCGCACACATAAAAACGGACCTCAACAAAAGAAGCGCCACTGCAAACATTGCAGCTATCCATCTCAGTGCTTTGCCTAATAGCACAAACAAAGAATATTCATTTTGGAGCAAAACCCCCACAGGTTCTAAAACATGGTTTTCCAGATGGGGATCATACGAACAAAGTGGGAGTATTGGAACTGTTATAGAATCACAGGTTGCTGAAAAGTTGCCCTACCAGCTTACACAAGTTACAGCGAGACTTACCGAGATTTGCCAGGGAAATTTAGATCCAACCACTGGGCATCAAACACTAAAAGAAGAACTTGATTATTACCAAAGTAGCCTGCTGGCTCTTGAAAAAGAATATGACACACACTTTAATTTCACCTACACAGCACACTACGACAAACTAGTCCCTGTTTTGCTTGACTACGGCTACGGTCTTGAGCATGCATTTACACAAGTGCGCGCACTTCTTAAACTTGCCTATAAATGTATCAATGAGCCTACTATGGCTATATTTTGCGCAATTAATAAATTTGAAAGCTACTGTAGTGACGGGACTGAAGTAACAGAGCTAGCACAAGTCTTTCAGTCATACCACGCGATGAAACAGATGAAGAAAGCAGAAGAGATTAACTTCCTAAAAGATAGTAAAAAGTCATTTGACATCTTTATGGAACGCACATCAAAACTTTTACGCGAAGTCTACGCAAAAAAAGGGCCAGAAATGCTCAAGCTGACAGATACAGAACTGCTCGTCCCTGAAACACTTCTAAGCCAAAACTCCATTAGCTCACTTTACAATCAAGAGGATAATCATGAAATACTTCCTCTACAGGTTATGAGCTACATATCAAAACGTGCCATACAGCACCTCTTTTTACCAGGAGCAACGCACGACATAGAACTTGAACTTGTTTTGTATGTGATTCGTCAGAATTTTGCAGAGCAGCTCCAAAAGAGCGTTGAAACATTTGATGATTTTAAAGAAATTATAACATCATATGACAAGAAATATGCCGCTCGTCGACTAACCCTTGAGTATGACATCAAACCTGCTGCAAAAATTGTCCAGAACGCACTTCTATCAAGTAAATCCTCCAAAAACATCCTTAATTACGCCCGTGCTACACAACAGCATATTGAATATCTCAAATCTGGCAACATTGTAGAGAATATGAAAAATGCCCTTAATTCATGGCTTCAAAAGGCTGTATCGCTGTGCTCATATGTTCCAATATATCCAGAGGTTGCTGACAAAGAGATAAAGTCATGGTTTTGTCAGACACCCCTTAGGTTTAAGCCAAGACTAGAAGATGCTGCTGAAAAACTTAGAGTAGCAATTCCTAACGTCTCTGATCAAGAAAGAGTAAGACAAGTTTTCGAATCGGTTTTCTTACGAATTTTATGTGCGAGCTTATTTGCAAGTGATCCTTACGAGCAGTTATTAGCACAGCAACAAATTACAACACTACTTAACGAACCCGAATATAATGGCTATATTCAAAATCTCTCAGATGGCTTAAAAGAGCTGCTGTGTGAAAGCTCACTTGATAAAATCCTTGTCGCCACATTTGCAACTCAGAACGATTTAAACCTGATACTGACAGCTAAAGAAACAGAACTGCTACTTGTTGGACCAATTGCCCAGTTTTTATTGAGGGACACCCTGCCAGAAACAGCTAAACTCCCCCTTGCGCTCTACAAGCTTATATCAGTCGAAAATCGCCAATTAGAGGGCTTAGGACAGCTAGCAACTAGCTTTATAGAGTCCAAGGGTCTGCTACCCTATGAGCGCTGGATGGCAGGACTCAAAGCCTTGACAGAAGGTAACCCCTTATCAAGTGCAGTGCTAGATGCTCAAGAAAATTAAACACTCCTTAAATGTAGCTAAAACAGGATGCGCAGGATCCTGTTATTTTCTTCTGCTGTAAATACTCTCTGATATTTCACTGTTCCGTTAGCGTCTTGAAGCGATAACGGGACATACTTCTACTTTCGAGAGACTTTTGTCGTGATAGTTAATTGTATCCGCATTTTTTCTGCGCACCAACTGGCTATGTCAAAAGCTGTATCCGGATCTTCTATATGTAGCTGACGAGGCTGTTGTTGCTGTTCAAATAAAGCGGAGGCATCACTAACCAGTTCTTGCGCCCTTTTGTGCTGAGGTGTGCCACGTATAAATTCTCCATCACACCTATTCAAAAGCTGTCTAAATTCATCATAACGAACAAGAACATCTCTCCAGAGGTCATGGTCTCCGTGTTGCGATCGATACGAAACAAGAGCAATCGACAACGCATTCATAGCACCTCCTGAATGCACATTAAAGCTGCAAATGGCGCTTTCCATAAATGCTATATCATATCTCTGCCTCCAAGAATCTCTTACTGCAGCATCGGCAAGATAGGTAACAAAAAAATCAGACAGTATCTTTTTTTGAACCGCTGTAAGCTCTATCTGTCGTCCCATATACATCTCTAACGTCCACATTCTAAGGGGGGTAATGAGAGGAAAATCTTGCACGCGCGGAAGATGCCTTTGCTCTATTTCCTTAGTAGAAAAAAGCCCCTGAAGCATAGCATTTGCCATGCCACGACTCTTCTGATCTGAAGCAAAGAGCCCTGTACACACAAGCTTATATATCACCTGATGACGAGTTTCATCAGTCAGTTCATGTACATTAATTGATTCAAGATGCGGAAAATATCTTGGATAAAGCACCTCAGCTTCTAATAAACTTGTTCGCAATTTACTGTTTATCCAAATAATGCGCAATCGCTGCTGCTCACTTGTATTACCGCCTACAGATGAATTAAGGTCGCACAAAATTTGTCGAGCCTCACAATAGCCGTACAGTTTTTTTAGGTCATTATCAAATGGACTTGATGTGAGAGCCCTAATGGCGTCTATCATTAAGGCTGCATGAGGTCTATACTGATTAAGGTCAGTTTGTGCCATGTAGGAATCACATAGCATTTTGAAATTACCTACTTGATTGTAGCTCCCCTCAAAAGCTTCTTTATATAAAGGGTTATTCTGAAACGAGTGCAATACCAATTCAAATTCAGGATCTACCAGAACGTTCGAAAAATAGCCCTGCCGTAAAAAGCCCTTTACCAAGTAATGAACAACTATCTTTGGCAACAACTCATCCGGAACCTCATTAACCGTCAATAAATTTTTAAGTGGCGAATCTACAAACACCAGCGCTGGAACCTCAGCTTCCTCTGGAGTAAGAGTGAGCGTTCGAGAACCCATTTTTGCAAGGATCTGATCTGTTGTATCGTAAATCATGCTTCGCATTTTATTACGAAAGGTATCTGATGTTATAGGTTTTTCAAGTTTACAAACCTTTTCCATGGAGACAAATAAGCGGCTAATTGCTGAAGCACTATTAATATAGTTTTCACTTAATGCAAGCTCAGCATCTTGAGGGTCTAAATACTCAATAAGGCGATTCGTTGCCTGTGCATAAGCCATAAATCGCTCGCTAGCGAGCTCTGTAAAATGATTAACATGGACACGCACTTCACGTATTTTTGCTGCAAGCCTTGCAACATAATACCACCCCGCATGCACTCTATCTGAAAAAGGCAACTGAGCAAGAGCTTTTTGCTGCTCCAAGATGCGAGCTTCAAGACCATTTAGAATATCGCAGTAGAAAGGACTCTCTTCATTCAATTCCGCTAACCCTTCTGGAACTTCTACTTTACCTTCACATAGAGAAATCGTACGCTCCTGAACAGTGGTTCTCAAGCGAACAAGTGCCTTAGAAATACCCCTCAAAGCTTCTACTTGATCCTTAATATTTCTGTACCTGCCTATGAATCGTGTTGTAGTAAGAGGTTGGCCATTACGGAATTCATCTTCGTTACTCAAAGGATCTAACTGACACTGCTCTATATATGATGTAACACGTTGCTCTGCCTCTTCTGACAGTTCCTCTTGCTTATTCTTAGAAGAACTTAATGTCCCAATGATTTTTTTTACTCCATCTGCCGCACTCAATAAATCATCAATACGCGTGGCAACTTTTGCTACATCAATTGGCCGCTCAACTCTTGCGCCCCCACCCCATACCCAACCATATCCAATAAGACTCCAACCCCAACTAACTACAGTCTCTGGGGCAACGGGGTCTATATTTTGTTCTTCTTCTGATGAAGTAGAACTTATAATTTGACTCTTGCTACCCTCTAATTCAAGCCGTACGGCATTAGAAGTATATTTAATAAATCTTACCAGCTCTTCGTAAAGCATTGTTGTCTGCTCTACAATAACAACATTCCTTCCTGGAAGGCTATTCACAATTTCTGCAACCTTACCCTCTACAGTATTTAAGAGTGTGGCCAAACCATCTACCCTCACTTCAATATCAGGCTTTTTCTTAAGGACCTTACACTCCCTCTTAACATGCTTATAAAACTCAAGAGCTTCGCAATGATGAGAACTTTCGAGTAGTGGGATGAGCTCAGCATATTTTGTCATAAGCGGTGGGCTAATTGCTTCAAGAGCTATCATGTGAGATAAAGCGCGGGCAACTACTTTAGGATCTTCCAGTAGCGGTATTACTTTATACTGGCCATGAGCAAGCGTAAGCGCTTCCTGAACATCCTCATAGCTTTTTTCTAACTCTTCTTTTTGTCTTTTATGATCTTTTGCAATCGCGCCAATTTGTGCTTTTCTTTGATATAGAAACTGCGATTTTTGGTTAAGCTGGCCCTCAAAACGCTCCAAGCTCTTTAGTGCATTTTTAAAGGCCGTTTGAACAGCATCTTGATCCTCAGGAGGAACAATGTCACTTCTGAAATAAAAATAGCGCCGCCCGGCCGCATATCCTTCTTGTTCTGGAGGTGCAGCAGAGGCCAACCAGCGGGAGTAGTCATCCACAGCTTTTTTAGGTCGGCGAGCAGATAGCAATGGCCGTGGTGATGGATCAGGCCTCGGAGATTCACCAGTGCGAGGCGACGACTCACTAAAATCAGTTGCATAGGACATAAAGACGTACCTTGTATAAATAATACGGTGTAAGTAATACGTCCTTCTTTATCTAGAAGACTCTAGAAAAATGCAAGCTCAGAATGACCACTATGACTGCCTTACAAAGGCAACCTCTGCACTAGCGAGGGTATCTATCTTGATGGCTATAGCCCCTGTTGTAGCCATCATGACGAGAGCTGTCTTTTTGATACTGATTCTTTTTATGTCCATCATGCCTGCCTCTTTGGTCGTACCCCTGGTGTCTGTCTCTTTGGTTGTAGCCATGGTTTCGGCCTCTTTGGTCATACCCGTGATGACCACCGCGTTGATTATATCCCTGATTTTGATGCCTTTGGTAGTTACCTTGATTGGCCGGAGGGACGATGGTTCCACCTGGCGGTTGCACCACATTTCCTGGCGGATTAACAATTCCCCCACCCTGGGCTCGAATAAGTGCCCCAAGATTACCCTGCGACATCAGAGCCGGAGCGAATAGTAAACATAAAACAACAGCAATACGGACTAAATAGCCATTTTTCATAGCTACCTCCTTTAAGGCATCACACCCCGCCCTTATTATACACTAATCGTAATTTAAATTTTATTATTGTCCAATCGGAGAGAAAACTCCTCTAGCTGACTTAAACCAAAAGAAATAGCCCCGAAATTAGCCACTGAAAGCTCTTTGTTCTCAAAAAGTCGGCTCACAACATTTCTTGCCTCTCGAAAACCAACTTCTATGCAAAGAGGCGCCTTAAAAGGAACCATCGAGCCCTGGTTCATGATGAGAGGAGGCTTCCAAAACACCACTTCTACATCTAGTCCAGAAAGCTTAGTTTGCGCATAGCAAAGCACCTTTGATGCGCTCATCGAATGCTTTATATGCCTTGTAAGCCCTAGCACCATATAGTTACCTTTAATGCTATTTGGATCTGTATGTACAAAGAGTGATTCAACCACCCCATCCTTCCATTCATTTTGTACACTTACTTTATAAAATCCACAGACATCTGAGGGCGTGCTCACAGTACTCATAACTTTCCCATCCTAATTGAGCAACAGTTATGGCGAAGAAAAAAGAAAAATACAAGCAGTACTAAAAAAAGAAGAAATACGAACTGAGGGTGGGAAAAGATAGTGTGAAAAGAGGCCTGAGCCTCTTTTCACACGAGATGCAACTAGTTATCTTTTTTTTCTGCTTGCATGCGCTTTGCAGCAAGAACTACTTGCCTGTTGAACATGCGCTGCTTTCTAGAAACTTCAGGAAGCCCTGTTGATGAGTCATCAACGACATCAGCTTCTTCAGAGTTAAGTTTTTCTACATCGATAAGAGCTGACTCATAATCGTTGATAGTTCTTTTTGAAGCAATAGATGTAAAGAGATCGTTCACTTTCTTTACTGATTGAGTAATAGATTCATGATCTGCGTTTATTCCACCCGCTATCAGTTCTGAAATAACCCCTTTAATGTTTTTAGAAGCACTATGCATGTCTGCGGTTGCAGCAGCTGCGCTTCTTTGAAATAGTGTTTTAACAAATGATAGCAAAGGAACACTACTTAGCCACTTTATTAGTCTTGAACCAATACCGCGAGATTCAACTTGACCTGCGCTTGAGAGGTACTGTTTGCTCCAGTCAGCAGCAATAATTTTTTCTAAAGAAATTTGGGAAACCATAGATACTCCTCGTTTAATTAAAGAACAGTAAGGAATATACAGGCTTTAGCTATTAAATGACAGGCTGACTCTAGGTCATAGATATCATAACAATTTTTTTACCATCAATAGTCAATTTAAACCTTTTTTCTTGATCGGGACCCACTTGTTCAATAATAATTTTGTGGGATTTTTTAACATTTAGCTCAACTGAAGCATTGATGTACTGTTGAAAATAAGGCAATAGAGACCCAAGACGAGGATCGGCATAAAGTGTTACAACCGGAAACCTTTTGATAGCTTTTGCCGTTTGACGAACTAGTGGTTCTCGATATCTAAACTCTCCAATAACAGCAAATCCTTTTACCAGCACATGAAACTCCGGGGTTATCCTTCACATACCACAGGACGATAAAATCCAAAAAGGTATTTTTATTCTTACAAAAAAATCTCCTCTTCAGTACAACAACGATTCAGACAAAAATGTAAAAAAATTAAATTTGCGAGAGACCGTGTCAGAGTTTTATCCAGTTTACGTCTATTTGGGCCTTATACTTGTGATCACCCTCATCATGCTTGGAGCTACATGGATATTCCCCTCATCCAAAACATCCAAGGTAAAGTTTATGCCCTACGAGTCGGGCATTCAAACCGAGACTCACCTTCTACAAAAGCGCTTTCCACTCAGACACTACCTCGTAGCGTTAATTTTTCTTATTTTTGATATCGAAGTAATTTTTTTATTCCCCTGGGCAGTGATAGCAAAAGAGCTTGGCGCATTTGCCTTCTATGAAATGGCCGCCTTTTTAGGAGCACTGTCAATAGGGTTTGCCTACATATGGAAAAAGGGAGGTCTCGAATGGGAGTAAACCCCAAAGAAAAAACACCTTTTATGGTAGCTCCTTTAGAGCTTCTTATAAACTGGGCACGCAAAAATTCGTTATGGCCGGCCCAATTTGGCCTTGCTTGCTGCGCAATTGAAATGATGTCTACCGCAGCAAGCCGATATGACATGGCACGATTTGGCGCTGAGGTATTTCGCGCATCACCAAGACAAAGTGATGTAATGATTGTTGCCGGTCGCTGCAGCCAAAAGATGGCACCAGTACTAAAAACTGTATACGAGCAAATGCTTGAACCCAAATGGGTAATAGCCATGGGTGACTGCGCCTCATCAGGTGGCATCTACAACAACTACGCCATTGTACAAGGTGTAGATAAACTCGTCCCAGTTGATGTGTACGTTGCAGGATGTCCACCACGCCCAGAAGCTCTCCTTGACGGCCTTATCATGCTTCAAAAGAAAATAGCAACCGAGCAGCCCTTCAGACTCAAAGGTAGAACTCATGAAATCAGCTGAAGTAAATAAGGACGTGCTTATTCAAACACTTAGCGAGCTAAAAGATCGTGGCTTTTGCGTGCTTATGGATTTAACAGCAGTAGACTACATCACCGAGGCCAAAGTGCTCTACCTGCTTCATAACCCAGCAAATTATGAACGCAAGTTTATACACACCATGATAAAGCGCGACGAGGCTATGCCTACTGTCACACATCTTTGGGCAGGGGCAAACTGGTATGAGCGTGAGCTTTATGACATGTTTGGCATTCACTTTGAAAACCACCCCGACCTTACACGCATACTGATGCCAGATGACTGGCAAGGACACCCCTTGCGACGCGATTATGCCCTCACTGAGGAACCTGTTGCCTTTAAAAACGGCGTAGAACCAAAAATTCCATCGGAAATCATACCCTATGTTAGATAGACGAGACCTTATAAATTTAGATGATGCAACAGATGAGATCATGGAGCTCAACTTAGGGCCCCAACACCCCTCTACACATGGTGTTTTACGCTTAAAGCTAAAACTAGACGGCGAAGTTGTTGTAGCTTGCGAACCTGTAATTGGCTACTTACACACAGGCGTCGAAAAAGAGTGCGAAACTAGAACCTATCTTCAGATGTTCACCCTCATTTCTCGTCTTGATTACCTTTCTGGCCCATCAGAAGAGCATGCCTTTGCGCAGACAGTAGAGCAGCTTATGGGTATTGAAGTACCAGAGCGAGCGCAGGTAATACGTGTGATCTTGCTTGAGCTTTCAAGGCTTTCAAGTCACCTGTTATGGCTGGGCACTAGCGCACTTGAGCTTAATATGTCATCGGTCTTTATGTATGCCTTTGTAGAGCGCGAAAAAGTACTAGACCTCATCGAAAGCTACTCAGGAGCTCGGATGTTCCCAAACTGCTGGCGCATTGGAGGGCTAAACCGCGACTTACAAGATGGCTTTGTCGAAGCTGCCAGGAAATTCTTAAAGGAACTTCCAAAAGCGATAAAAGATCTAGACAATCTGCTCACCGAAAACTATGTATGGTGTGAAAGGCTAAAAGGCGTTGGCGTAATCGACAAAAAACTTGCTGAAGAATACATGTGCACAGGCCCTATTATTCGCGGTTGTGGCGTTGCCTACGACATCAGAAAAGCCTATCCCTACACAGGCTACGAAAACTATACCTTTGATGTTCCCACCTATCCAGAAGGCGACTGCTACGCGCGCTACCTTGTTCGCATGCAAGAGATGAAAGAAAGCATATCTCTTGTAGAGCAGGCACTTAACAAGCTAAAGCCAGGTCCATTTATCGTAGATAACAGAAAAGTGGCCATGCCACCAAGAAAAGAGCTTGCCCGTAGCATGGAAGCTGTGATTCATCACTTTAAGCTTGTATCAGAGGGCATTCATCCGCCTAAGGGGGAGCTTTACACCTGTGTTGAATCCGCCCGTGGAGAGCTTGGCTACTACCTTGAAAGCGACGGCTCTAACCGCCCCTATCGCGTACGTGTTCGATCGCCATCCTTTTCTCACGTTCAGGTTCTTAAAAAAATACTGCCTGGCCTCATAATTTCTGATGTCGTCGTTGCCATTGCAAGTGTTGACCCTATATTAGGAGATGTAGATCGCTGATGCTAACTGAACAAACTATACAAACTATACGAAAGCTACAAAGCCAGTACCCTGAAAAGCGCTCAGCACTTATTCCTGCACTCCATGTTGCGCAGCATGAAGTAGGCTACCTACCTCACGATGTACAACAAGAGGTTGCTACCCTATTTGACCTAGATGCAACAGAGGTTCATGCCCTGGTTACCTTTTATGATATGTTTTATGACAAACCCGTTGGCAAACACATCTTGCACGTTTGCAAAAACGCCTCCTGCATGCTTCGAGGGTGCGATAGTGTTTTGCAAAACCTTTGCACAAAACTAGGCATCAAACCTGGTGAAACAACTACTGATGGCGAATTTACTATTATTGCATCTGAGTGTCTTGGAGCATGCGATAGAGCTCCGATGATGCTTGTAGATGAAAAGGTAGTAGGCCCCGTAAAAGATAGTGACCTAGATGCTATTTTGGCGGAGGCAAAAAATGGATGAGATGAAAATACTTACTCGTTACATAAACGAGCCTGATCAATGTTCCATTACCACCTACATAAAAAATGGTGGCTACAAAGCCGTTGCCAAGGCAAAGCCCGATATTGCACCAGCTACCCTTATTGATATGATACAAAAAGCTGAGCTTCGCGGAAGAGGTGGCGCCGGATTTAAAACAGGCGTTAAATGGGGCTATATACCTAAAGAGACAAACTCTGCTAAGTATGTTGTATGTAATGCCGACGAAAGTGAACCCGGAACGTTTAAAGACCGACTTCTTATTGAAAAAGACCCTCACCAGGTGATTGAAGGCCTTATCTTAGCAAGCTACGCTATTGGTGCTAAAAAAGCATTCATTTACTGCCGAGGCGAATACTACGAAGGCATGCAAAAGTTAAAAACAGCCGTTGAAGAAGCAAAAGCACATGGCTATTTAGGAAAAGATTTAGATATTGTCGTGCACCCAGGCGCTGGAGCCTATATTGCCGGAGAAGAAACGGCGCAGCTAAACTCACTGGAGGGCTATAGAGCCACTCCACGACTAAAGCCGCCTTTTCCAGCCATCGCTGGCCTATATGGCAAGCCTACTATTGTTAATAACGTCGAAACACTCTGCAATGTGGTACATATAGTAAATAACGGCGTTGAGTGGTTTTTAGGTATTGGCACACCAAAAAATCATGGCACAAAAATTTTTCAGGTAAGTGGCCATGTACAAAAGCCGGGCTGCTATGAATTTCCCCTTGGCGTAACGCTACGGCAAGTACTTAATACCGCAGGCGGCATGCTACCTGGAAGGTCATTTAAAGCTTGCTACCCAGGTGGCTCATCGTGCGAGCTCTTAGTGGCAAAAGACATTGACATCGCCATGGACTTTGAGACGCTTGCAGCAAGGAAAACCGCTTTAGGAACAGCGTCTGTTATTGTGATGGATGATTCATGCGACATGGTTAAGGTGGCACATCGCCTTATGCAATTTTATCAAAATGAATCCTGCGGAAAGTGTACTCCTTGCCGCGAAGGTACTAGGTGGACGGTGCAGATGCTTGCGCGCATAGAAGCAGGACTTGGCACCTATAAAGACCTTGAGACAATAGACGATGTATGTAAAAGCATGGTTTCAAATTCCTTTTGCCCGCTAGCTGTTGGAGCGGCTCCTCCAATACTAAGCGCTATACAGGAGTTTAGAGATGAATTCGTTGCCTACATCAAAAAGAACCCTGATGCTGACAAGCCTCAAATTATGAAAATCGCCTACCCCTACGTGTAATTATGACAGAACTTATTTCACTTACTATCGACGACAAACAAATAGAAGTTCCAAAAGGGACAACAGTATACAAGGCTGCAAAAGAGCTTGGCATCGAGCTTCCTATTTTCTGCTACCAAGATCGCATGCCACCTTTTGGAGCCTGCCGAGTATGCCTTGTTGAAGTTGAGAAGATGTCAAAATTACAGACGTCATGCACCCTTGAGTGCTCAGAAGGTATGGTTGTACGTACCCAAGCTCACCCAGCAGTAAAGGCTCGTGATGAAATTTTAGAATTTTTACTCATCAACCACCCCCTTGACTGCCCCATCTGCGACCGTGGTGGAGAATGTCCACTGCAAGACCAAGTACTAAAGTTTGGTCCTGGACAAAGCCGCTTTTACGAAGAAAAAAGACATTTTGAAAAACCAATTTCTCTAGGCCCTGTGCTAAAACTCGACCGCGAGCGTTGCATTACCTGCGCGCGCTGCACTCGCTTTGGCGATATTGTCGCAGGCGATCATGCACTTGAGTTTATTGAGCGTGGCTACAAAAGCGAAGTTGGCACTGCAGATGGAGGAGCACCGAAATCAAAATTTATCGGCAACACTATTGCCATATGCCCAGTAGGCGCTCTTACAAGCAACGTTTACCGTTTTCGCGCAAGACCTTGGGATAACATGTCAACCGACAGCACCTGCACACTATGCCCTGTAGGCTGCAGCATGACAATAGACTCAAGAGATGGCGAAGTTATGCGTACGCGCGCTAAAGAAACCCCTTGTGTAAATGACATATGGCTTTGTGATAAGGGATGGTTTGGCTATGAGTTTTCATCCAACGAGCAGCGCCTCAGCCAGCCTCTTGTCAGAAAAAATGGCAACCTAGAGCCAGCAAGCTGGGATGAGGCTTTTTCCTACATTGCCGAAAAAATCAAAGCCGCTAAACCTAACGGCAAGCTAGCAGCACTTGGAGGCAACAACCTTACCGTAGAAGAGAACTACATGCTACAGATGCTCATGCGAGATGCCTGCGGCACAAACAACGTAGATCACCGCGTGGGAATGCCTTGTATACCAGCCGATGAAGAAGGCCTCACAGCTGGCATGGAGCTTGAAATTGGCGATTGCGAAAAGCTCACCCACCTGCTCATATTAGGTGTTGATATCACCGAAGAATTTGCTGTTATCTGGCTAAGAATAAAACAGGCCATCAACAATGGCTGCAAAGTTATCTTTGCAGGCCACCATACACCGGAAGTTGCACGCTACTTTGAAAAGACAATGCTGCACGCTCCATCCCAAGAGCTTATAACTCTACAGCGTCACAAAACCGAATTTGAAAACTTCTTAAAAGCAGGCGAAAAAACGGCAATATTTGTAGGAAGTCAATACCTTGCAACAGCCAACCGAAAAGCTATTTTAGCCGAGCTTTTATCGTGGCAGCCTCAAAGCCTAAATATTCTTGAAGGCAGAGAAAATAGCCTCGGAGCACGCTTTGCAGGCATGCACCCCGAGTTCAAACCACAAGGCATAAAACTTGATACCCCAGGAAAAAGCGCCATTGAAGTACTACAAGAAGCAGCCGTAACAGGTTGGGACTTTTTATATGCTGTAGGCTGCGATGTAGCCTCTAAGGTGCCAGAAAGCTTATGGCACAAGGTGCGAGAAAACCTAGGCTGCCTTGTTGTTCAGGACATTTTTATGACAAATACATGTGAATATGCTGATGTCGTACTGCCCACACTTAGCTTTGTAGAAAAGGGCGGCAGCTTCTTAACAATAGAAAACCGCATACAAAAGCTAAAGCCGGCAAAAGCTATTCCAAAGGGTGTTTTTGCTGACTCTTATATTTTTGTACGAATCGCCCACAAACTCAACTGCACACTTGTTATCGATGAGCCCTTCTTAAACAAGCTTAAGCCTGGCCGCATGCATCTATTACGCCCTAAACGCATTGATACAGTGCCCGCACAAACAAACGCCCCTAGCGGCCTTTATGCAACTTTTGCCCATGCCCTATTTGACAATGGCGTACGCATGCAGCACAACGAGCATCTGCTAGAGCTTGCTAAGTCGCCAAAGCTACGCATACACCCGGAAGAGGCTAGCAACTACAAAATAAAAAATGGGGAGATCCTTACCCTTACTCTTGATGGAAAGTCTATTAAAGCTTGCATACAACTAGATGCAACTGTGGCTAAAAATACAGTAGTGGTACCACTAGGATTTAAAGATCTCCCAGCTTACAAGCTAGGGCAAAACCTTCTTAATGGATTAAGGGTGCAGATCTCACCTGAAATGTAGGTATATGAGTTGATCTCAGATATCAAACAGTGTCTTTTTAGCAGTTGCAATTTGTTGTTGGTATTCGCTTACGTTTAGTGTTTCACCGCTTTTTAAAGTAAGTGTAACCTGAGTCTCTTTAACTGCATTTTTAACCAAAAGAATGTATTGATCATTTGGGTCTCGTGGAATATGAAGGCAGCAATTCTTATCTCTTTGAAAATCTATCGAAAGATCCATTGCGTCATCTGCCTTTGATGCACCCCTCAAATACATCATACATTTATTCATACGGTCATAAAGCAGATTCACCTTGATTTCACTTTCACAAAGAGGGCTTGCCAAAAGCTGCTCAGGCGTTGCACGATTTTCATAACGTAACATTGAGCCAAGAAGTTCTGTCCATTGCAGGATCTCCTCTTCGGATGCCCCTTTTTGCAAAAGAGATGCCTTCAATTGATCGCTCCAAGGCTGCCTAGCTGTCGTCTGCCATACGCGGACGCATTCCCTATTTTCATTAAAACAGTCACCAGCTCTTGTAAAAGACTCCAAATAACTCGCTGTTGGCTTACCAAGCTGCTGTACAATTTGCTGGAGGATAAAGTCATACTCTTCAATATGTTGGGGATGTTTTGTAAAGAGCTTCTCCCCCACAATAAGCTCAAATAAAATACACCCTGTACTCCAGATATTGTAGGAGCAGTCCACCTCACCCTCCAAAATCACTTCAGGACCCAGGTAGTCAACTGTAATATCAGGTTCAGTGTCATAGCTTTCATCCACTTCTCTGAGGGAGGCAAGGTCTACAACGGTGAGTACATGGGCTGCTCTACTCCAAATTAAATTTTCTGGCTTCATGTCGTAATTAATCAAGCTTTTATCTTCCAGATCTTCTAAAACCTCAAACAGCTGACAGGCAATTGCTTTAATTTCTTTTAGCGTTAGTTTTTTTGTAGCATCATTTTGAGCCAAATAGGCTTCTGTAATATTTTTACCCAATATTTCATCCATGACAATACTGTACTCTTCGTCATTGCCTTCAAATTCATCTCGAAAACGCACCGCGTGCGGTATTTCAAACTGAAGACCACTTACTTCCATCTGAGCAACTATGCGATCTGCAACTGTTTTTACCGCTACAGGAGACTCGGAATATTTGGAAAACCCCCGATACACTGTACCGGACCCACCTTCGCCAAGTATTTTATTAGTAATCCTAAATTTAGGATTCTCAAAAGTAACTTTGGATGGACTCAAACTATTCATATTTACAACTATAATTAGTATTAATTAAAAAATTATCACTATCATAACAGAAAACATCAATACGTAACACTTTTTTATTAATTTGACTTACACGACTAAAAACAAGATTATTAAGGACAATCAGACGCCAAAGAGCGTTAACAATCACCTCAAGTTGAAATTAAGGCTTTAAATAGTATGACAAACTTAGGAATACCAAGAAACGAAAGGATTAAGAGTTAAAATTCCCCGTATCTCAAACCTGCTCACTAACCTCAGTGCCTCAGTGATGATTTGCACAAACATCACCTCCTTAAATTATTGACAGGCACACGCTTATATGGCAATCTACTATTAAGAAATTTCTACACCATCTATTTTTATGAGGAATCTATGATTGTTTATATCCACAGCAAATGTTCCACCTGTCAAAATGCACTTCGTTATCTTGAACAAAAGCAGATTACACGCCAAGTCAAGGACATTGTTACCACACCCCCAACTGTAAAAGAACTTGAACAAATGATTGCTTTTCAAGAGGGAAATAGTAAGCGACTCTTAAATACTTCGGGCTTGGTTTATCGAGAAATGCAACTTAGTAAAAAGCTTCCTGAAATGTCATTGGCAGAAATCCTACTGCTCTTAAGTAAAAATGGGATGCTCGTTAAACGTCCTTTTTTACTTGGGGCACAATTTGGACTTGTGGGTTTTAAAAAGCCTGAATGGGATGCTAAATTTACTTAAAGAAATAGGCCTCATGCATAATCAACGATACATTTTGATCGTTAACTATGCATGAGGCCTAATAGAAAACCCAGGCTTGTTAAAGAAACAAACCTGGGCGGAAAACTTGCAAACTAACAGAAAATTAGAACATGTAGTTTAGTGCTATGCGATACTCTACTGAAGAGCGATCTACACTGGCCTTGTTGTGACGGCCATTTGATGAATTACCACCATTAGAGTAAAACTTCATGACTTCGATTTCTGGCTTTAATGACCAGTTTTTAGCAAAAGTCCACTCAGCACCAATGCTACCAATGTTACCTACAGACTTGTAAGCTTGGTTTTGGCGTCTGCTAGTACCACTGCTCTTTGTGTTACTTGACACTTGTGCACTTAGAGGATATAAGAAGTTGTAGCTCAAAAATGCATTCCACTCTTCGTTGAATGTCTTTTTAACACTTACGCCGATTTGCGGGCTGTACCATGTTGCTTTAACTTTCGATCTATCACCGTTATGACTCTTAGTGTGGAAATCTTGGATATATACGCCATATCCAACTGTTGGAGCTACTGTCCAATCATTTTCCATAGCAAAGTTCTTACCGAAGTTAACTGCGAAATCAGCAGTATAGTCACCTTTTACTTTGCGACCATGAACTTTATTGCCACTGTATACATTACCGTAGCCAGCAAGACCTGTCATGAAAAGATCATCTTTTTGGACCATCACGCCTAGACGTGTTGTGTATGTGTCTACGTTCTTGAACTTTAGTTTTCTACCGTTATTTGAACTCTTAAACTTAAGTTCATCATTACGATAACCTTGGGTAAGTTCTACCGAAGTCTTTAGTGAATCTTCCGCTTGCATTGCTACATCAGCTTGAATATTCGCCATTGAACCTAAGCAGAGTAAGCTTGCAAAAAATATGTTTTTATTCTTCATAAATCATTTCCTATTTTGATTTTAATGACATTCCCAAAGATTACTTTTTTTTGCCAAAATGTCAATAGACAAAATCCACAAATTTGCTTTTTTTGGGAAATTTACATGCACACAAGGCTCAAAATACCTTCTAAGCGGCTTTTTGAAATTAAAAAAAATCAGAAAATATCTTAGCATTATTGCCAAAGCACGTTTTATTTAATGATTTTCGGAACAAAACCACTTAAAACAAAGCTAAACTCACTTATACTGAACGATATATCAGTTGAGAATTTTGCCCCGAAGAGATGAATCATCTAGAATTGTCCGCATCGCGCGATCAAAGGGACTATTTGTAATGAAGGATTCTTCTTCCATAATACGTACAGAAAATATATGCTGCCACGCATCGATATAGCCATCAAGCGATTCAACTGCTTCTTGCCATATACATCGAGTAATAGTACTACTTGATGTGCTATACCCAAACATTTTAAGAGCATAAAGGGCTCCCAAACAGGATCTGTTACGGCACGAGTCACGAAAATAGCTATGTATCTTACTGTATAGCTCAAGGTTTGTCTCGCGCAAAGAACTAAAAGCCTTGTCAAGCCTACCAAGGCCATCTTTAAGCCAGTTACGTATAGCTTCAAAGTTTGCAGGAAGCTCTACAAAAAGAGGAATTACGCCCATAAATTCATCTAAGTTAGCCCAGCTTAACGCCTCAGTGAAATAGAGCTCAAGCAAAACAGCCGGATTTGTAGCGAGGTAGCGCCATTTGTGAAGGTTCTTTAATTCTAAACCATTTATGTCATTGTGGATGTACTTAGATGTAACAAAAGCTCTTGCTGCATCAAACCTCAACTCAGCGTGCCTACCAATTGTTAATGACTCATAGTTTTGTCCATAGTCAACACATACACTATCACCTTTTGCGATATCATCAAGTGCCCTAACGACCCATTCACGAACTTTCCCATGCTGCCATGCGACAAACTGACTATTAGGGAAGCTATGATTCACCATTGCACCAAGTCCTCGAAACTCCCCTGCATCTATATCATCAAGCTGATATTGGCCTCCTCGCTCAGAGCCCAACACCACCCTTCCATTATAACGACAGATAAACTCTCCCTTACTAATGGCTCTTGTGGCAACCACACCAAATCCAACAAAAGCATTTTCTCCATCTATATGTACAAGACGCAATTTTTCGTCTGTTGCGCCTAAAAACTTATCTGAAACAGCCACTGCACCCTTAAAAGCTGGTATGGTTTTAGCAAAACGACGCGAAGGAAAACTAGTTGTCACATAACAGGCCTGAGTCAGCTCATAAAACTTTGCTGCAGTTATTCGCTGATCTATGCCTTCACTATTTCGGTAGGCAACTGTTTGCTGAGAAGGAGCCGGAGGAACACCGCAAGAGTGAATATAAAAAGGTTCTGCTTGTTGTATCTGCATAGTTTGAAACTTAGAATTATATAATGTAAAACCAAAATAATACTAAATAATTAATATGATTTCAATAAAAAAACCGCCCTCACCCTCTTACGACGCTATTTCATAAATCACCAGCTCAATTTAAAAAAAAAGAGATTCAGGTTTTAAAGAATTGCTAAAAAATCTATAAGCCAGAATTTGCAGAGGTATTTAGAGCTATGGATGCTGTTGAAATTTTAATTAAGGGTATTATCCTTATCTCGCTGCTCTTTTTGGCAGCGGCCTACATGACACTTTGTGAGCGTGTGCTTATGGCTCGCGTACAACTTCGCCTAGGACCAAACCGCGTAGGACCATTTGGCCTTTTACAGCCTATTGCCGACGGCATTAAGCTTCTTACTAAAGAGCGCTTTCAGCCCCTGGGTGTTGAAAAGTTCACCTACTGGCTAGCACCTGGCATTTCAGTATTTGTTGCACTGAGCGTTTTTATGCTTATACCCTTTGGTGATAATGTAGAGCTTTTTGGAAAACAAATTTCACTTTGTATTGCCGATGTAAATGTAGGGATAGTCTTTTTACTTGCCTTGGGCTCTCTTGCTGTTTATGGCGTTGTACTAGCCGGCTGGTCATCTGACAACCGCTACTCACTTTTAGGTGGCCTTAGAGGTACTGCCCAAATGATAAGTTACGAAATTCCAATGGGGCTTTCTATACTTACAGTAGTACTAGCAGCCGGAACACTTAATCTCACCGAAATAGTACACGCTCAAAAAGAGCAGTGGTTTATCTGGACAAACCCAATAAGCTTTATCATCTACCTCATAACCGGTTTTGCAGAGACAAACCGAGCACCATTTGATCTTCCTGAAGCTGAACAAGAACTTACTGGGGGCTACCACACAGAATATGGCGGCATGAAGTTTGCCCTCTTTTTCTTAGCTGAATACGTAAACATTCTTGCAATATGTGCTATTGCCACCACACTTTTTTTTGGCGGCTGGTATGGCCCAGGAGACATTCCACTTTTATGGTTCTGCGTAAAAGTAGCACTTTTTGTGCTCTTTTTTATGCTCGTCAGAGCAACGCTTCCTCGCTTTCGCTACGATCAGCTTATGAGCTTTGGATGGAAGGTTCTTGTGCCCGTAGCTACTATAAACTTTATCGTAACCGCATACTTTATACTGGTGTAACATGATTAAAAAATTTGCAAAACAGTGTATGCGAGTTGTAGCCATGCTGCGGGGCTTGATTATCGTTGCAAAATATGGCTTTAAAAAACCTACGACCATCAAATACCCCGAAGAAAAACGCACCCTACCACTAGCCTCAAGGGGCCGCCACTACCTTACCAAATGGCCCGACGGAAAAGAGCGCTGCGTTGGCTGTGAACTTTGCGCTATTGTATGCCCAGCCCAAGCTATATACGTAAAGCCCGCAGAAAACAAACCCGGTGAAGAGCACTCCCACGGCGAGCGTTATGCCAAAGACTTTCAGATTAACATGACCCGCTGCATATACTGCGGGCTATGCGAAGAGGCGTGCCCAACAGGTGCTATCGTCTTAAGCAATGAGTATGAGCTCTCAGGATACACAAGAGAGTCTCTTATTTTTACAAAAGAAAAGCTTACAGAAAAATACCCTGGCCAATCAGGACGCGACCCAGAACGAGAGATTTAATATGACTGTAGACTGGATACTAGGAATTATAGTAGTGCTAGCATCGCTTGGAGTAATACTCGCAAAAAAACCCGTGCATTCATGCCTATCATTTTTGCTGACACTTATTGGACTAGCGGCTCTCTTTTTGCAGCTAGCAGCACCTTTTATTGCTGTAATGCAGGTGCTCGTATATGCAGGAGCAATACTTGTTATTTTTATGTTTGTCATTGTGCTTTTTCAAGATGCCTACTTAGCTATTAACGAATATAAACCAAATGCGCGCCCATTTTGGCTTGCAGCATCGGCTTTTGCCTTTTTGACAACACTTACTCTTCTTGGGCTGCGTCTCAAAAATCTAAGCGGCATAAACGAAACCCTACCCGAAGGGTATGGCTCCGTTGAAACAATAGGACGAGCGTTATATGTCGACTTTTTCTTTCCCTTCGAGGCTGTAGCACTTCTCTTTTTAGTTGCCATGGTAGGGGCATTATACATAGGAAAAAAGGTACGTTAGATGGATGTTTCACTCTACATGTTTATTAGTTTTGCCATGTTTTCTATTGGCATTATCGGAGTTTTGGCAAAGCGCAATGCGCTTATTATGTTTTTGTCGATCGAGCTTATGCTCAACTCATCAAATTTACTTTTCGTAGCTTTTGCACGCGCAAAAGGTGACACCATTGGCCTTGTATGGGTGTTTTTTGTGCTTGTTTTAGCAGCTGCAGAAGCGGCTGTGGGCCTAGCTATAATCATAAACCTCTTCCGCTCAAAACAGGTTGTCGATGTCGACCAGTACAACACTTTAAGGGGCTAATATGGAACCGCTACTCTACACAGGACTTTTTTTGCCGCTAACAGGCTTTATCTTTATGCTACTCTTTTCGCCAATACTCTCTCGTCGCGTGGCAAACATTGTAGGTCCTGGAACAATTTTGTTATCTTTCGTCTGTTTTTTACGACTATTTTTAGACGACGCTGAAGGTACAGCTACCCTATTTACCTGGATACCTTTACGCGACCTTTGGGCTGACTTTAGCCTACACCTTGATCACCTATCACTACTAATGACGCTCATAATCACTGGTGTTGGTTTTTTAATTCATGCTTACTCATGCGGCTACATGGACCATGAGAAAGACTTCGCCCGCTACTTTAGTGTGATGAACTTTTTTATTTTTAGCATGCTACTTCTTGTACTGGCCTCAAACCTGTTGCTCTTATTTGCAGGCTGGGAAGGTGTTGGCGTAGCATCATATCTTTTAATAGGTTACTACTACAAAAAAACCTCAGCTCAAAAAGCAGCCAAAAAGGCTTTTGTGGTAAACCGCATTGGCGATCTTGGATTGCTGCTAGGCATATTCCTCACCTATTTTCTTTTTGGCACTAGCGATATGCAAGAAGTATGCTCAAGGGCACCACAAGAATTTGCGGCTGGCGCACCTTTTATTGCCCTTTTATCACTGCTGTACTTTTGGGGTGCATGTGGAAAATCGGCCCAAATGCCACTTCATACATGGCTTCCAGATGCAATGGAAGGCCCAACGCCGGTATCAGCTCTCCTCCACGCTGCAACTATGGTAACAGCAGGCGTTTATCTAGTCGTGCGTATGCACCCTGTATTTGAAGTTGCACCCATGTCACTTAACGTTGTGGCCACAGTTGGGGGCATAACATCCCTTTTTGCTGCAATTTGTGCATCAAGCCAAAGAGATCTAAAGCGCGTGCTTGCCTATTCAACCTTAAGTCAGCTGGGGTTGATGTTTCTTGCTTGTGGCTTTGGCGCCTACTTTGCTGCTATGTTCCATCTAACAATGCATGCCTTTGTAAAGGCACTACTCTTTCTTTCTGCTGGAAGCGTTATCCACATGCTCCATGGCACAACAGAAATGAGTAAGATGGGCGGACTATCACGCTACCTCAAAATGACAAATCTTCTCTTCTTTATCGGGGTGATATCCCTCGGTGGCATTCCCCCATTAGCGATATTCTTTAGTAAAGATCTTATAATAGAAAGCACCTCCGGTAGCACTCCATTTTATCTTATTGGACTTGCTGTGACGCTGCTTACCTCTTTTTATCTGATGCGCGCGTATTTCTTAGCTTTTCAAGGTACCTGCCATGTACCAACTAAAGAGCTAAAAGGACTCCACGACGCTCCAAAAATCATGACTCTACCAGTAACCATATTAGGAGTGCTTGCCATATTTGGAGGCCTGCTAGGATTTTCACCTGATCAGCCGCCCGTTTTGCTGAAATTTCTAGAAAAGGTAAATAGCGGATTTGTAACTGAATCCCTAGAGCATGGATTTCACCTAAACACCGGCGTATGGATTGCAATCGCAGTGGCAGTATCAGGTGCTCTGCTTGGCGCCATCATATATGGCCTCTATCAAAGTCGCCTTGGAAAAAATGTATCATTTTTTTATCAGGCATTTTACATAAACGAGCTGTATAACAACTGTATCGTTCGGCCGATGCGCATGGTATCCAACATAGTAGCTTCATTTTTTGAGCCAAAAATTTTTGGCTCAAGCATGCAAAAAGCAGCCTCTGGCACCTATAAAACCGCAGGTTTTTTGCAAACAATGCAAAGCGGCCAGTTACGCTCATATATATCGTGGATTGTTGCAGGCACATGCCTGCTTGTACTTTATCTTGTTTTTGAGGGATTTTAATGCTCGCACTACTCCTACTTTTTTTTGTTCCCTTTGTTATGGCAGCTTTTATGCTTTGCCTGTCAAACCTATCGCCAAGAAACACAAGAAATAGCGCTTTTATACTTAGCCTTATCCCCCTTGTCTTATTACTTGCAGGTGGCGACAGATGGCAGATGACATCATATGATTATAGCTGGCTTCCACAGCTTTCTGTACGCTTTCATTTAGCAGTAGATCACCTATCCCTTATCTTTTTGTATCTTGCAAACACCCTTATTCCAATTGCAATACTGTCAAGAAAACCCCAAACCATCAACCGCATCAATGTATTTTATGCGCTTATATTGCTACTACAGGGGCTTTTAATTGGCTTCTTTACAGCTAAAGACTTAATCTTTTTTACCTTCTTTTTTGAAGCCATACTTATCCCGCTTTACTTTCTTATCAGTAAATGGGGTGGAGAACAAAGGCAAAAGGCAGCCTTTACCTTTATAATCTACATGGTGGCAGGATCTGCACTCATGGTATTTGGGGCACTGTCACTTTATTTTGCTGCTTCTACCTTCGACATAGATACCCTTGCAAAAACTGCAGAGTCACTTCCTTATGCCACCCTCATTGCTGCCATATTTTTACTGGCCTTTGCAGTAAAAACACCCCTTTTCCCATTTCACGCATGGCTGCCAGACACCTACTGCCAAGCTCCAATACCTGCTACTATTCTTTTATCGGCAATACTATCTAAAGCTGGCATCTATGGTATTATACGTATATCTATGGGGCTATTTCCAAATATCATAGTTGAATGGAGCCCTATTTTACTTACACTTGCCATCATCGGCGTACTCTACGGCGCCTTTGCAGCCTGGAGCCAACTCGACTATAAAAGGCTTATTGCCTACTCTAGCTTTTCGCATGTCAACTTTGTGTTAGCAGGTCTTTTTGTGTGGAACGAAATGGCACAAGGCGGAGCTATTTTGCAGGCAGTAAACCATGCCATCACCATAACAGGACTTTTCCTTGTTGCAGGCTGGCTCGAGGCGCGTCTCGGCACAACAGCCTTTGGCAAGGTATCAGGTCTTGCCTACTATATGCCTAAGCTTTGCTGGCTAACCCTCTTTTTTGTGCTCTCTTCAGTTGCTCTGCCAGGCCTTAACAACTTTATTAGTGAGTTGATGGTACTGTATGGGGTATTCCAACAAAGCATGTGGCTTTCTGCAACACTTGGATTAACCGTCATCTTTTCTATCCTCTATATGCTGCGCTTTATCCATGCTATCTACTTTAATGAGCCAAGTAGATATCACCACAGCTACAAAGACATCAAAATAAAAGAGCTTTGCATTGCAACACCTCTTATTGCCTTGATTCTCTGGCTTGGCATCTACCCCACTGTCGCACTTAATGAGGTAGAACCTGCCGCCCAAAAAATATCTAACATTGCGAGCCAACCATGAACCTAACATCTACTGATTATTTTGCTCTTGGGCCACTTTTAATCCTTTTTGGAACAGGCCTTTTGCTACTTGCCTTAGAAACATTTATGGACTCTGCAAAAAAAGTCCTTTCATTAGTAACACTTGGCGGTCTTGTATTTGCTTTATATGTTGCGTGCATTGCCCCTGCTAGCACGAACCCACTTTTAACACCCTGGTTGAAATTTGACTCCCTTGCACGTTTCTTCTCTGTACTCTTTATATCGATTGGCATTGGCACGATGGCTATTTCATCAAGTTTTTTTAAACGCTTTGAAGCTGGCAAAGCCGAGTTTTATTTTTTACTGCTCTCATCTATCTTTGGTCTTATTCTGCTTGCAGCCGCTAATGATTTTTTAACACTATTTTTAGGCCTTGAAACACTCTCTATAGCACTCTATGTTCTTTGCAGCTACATGAAGACATGGACTGTTTCACACGAGGCCTCATTCAAATATTTTTTACTTGGCTCAATTTCTACATCACTGCTACTCTTTGGCATTGCTCTCATATATGGCGCAACAGGCACAACACGACTTGACCTACTTCCTGTAGCCATAAAAGCTCTCTCAACTCAAGAAAATACTCTATTTATTGGTGGCATTGGCCTTGTTTCTGTAAGCTTACTTTTTAAAGCAGCAATTGTCCCTTTTCATATCTGGGCCCCCGACGTTTATGCAGGAGCGCCAACACCAGTTACTGCATTTATGGCTGTAGGCACAAAGGCTGGCGCCTTCGCCGCCCTCATCCGCATATTTTTAGTCACCTTTACCTCATTTGATCCGCTATGGCATCAGATAATTGCACTTGTTGCCATACCAACGCTGATCTTTGCAAATTTTGTTGCCATGAAGCAAACCCAGCTTAGACGCTTTTTTGCCTACTCAGGAATTTCTCATGCAGGCTTTTTACTTATACCACTAGCTGCTGCAACACCAGAGTCTACTGCAAGCATGCTCTTTTATCTTGTAGTCTACACTATTGCAACCCTTGGCTCTTTTGCTTGCCTCTCCTTTTTAGACGATAAATCAGATGGCGTGCAACTTAATGATTTAAAAGGGCTATTTTCAACATCCCCGCTACTTGCCTCTATTTTCTCTCTCTGCCTGCTAACGCTAGGTGGCATTCCTCCTACAATTGGTTTTTTTGCAAAATTCTATCTACTTAAAGTAGCCTTTTCAGCTGGATACTATGGCCTTGTCATCGTAGGGCTTCTTACAACGATACTCGCTGCCTTTTACTACCTACGCATTGTTGCTGTTATGTTTTCTGAAAAAGAGGAAGCCTCGCCCTCTACCCTTAGATGCTACCCTGCAGCCTTTGCAACAGGCGCATCAGCACTTGCCATTATAGCTATCTCATTTTATCCTGAACCGCTCCTTACGCTGTTCACGCAGCTCTCTCAAAGGTAACATCTAGCTAAGGTTTTTAGGGTTCTTAACGGTTGCAATTATAACCCTTTACCACAACCCAAACACATTTTAGTTTGCTTTTATTGCAGTCATTTCATATCTCTTTATAGTCCATGCGCTATACTGCAGTACATAATTGATTTGACACGCGACCTTTACAATAATAATCAGTAATAAATTTACTTTGTGAGTAATACTATGTTTAAAGTCTTTTGGTCTCATTGTGTCTTACTAAGTGCTTTGGTGCTGGCAACACCCTCGCTTCAGGCCTCCAGTGGTAAGGATTTAGCCAAGCAGCCCACCTGCGTTATATCTGAAGAGGCCCCCTGCTCATTTATCAACAACACCGTAAATGTTGTAGGCGGAAGCTTTTATCTGCAGATGCCTCATTTGCAAGTTCCAGGCCATGTGCCGCTTGATGTTGTACAGTACTACAACAGCCAGAGCGACTACACCTCATGGTTTGGCACGGGTATGAGCCTAAACTATAGCTTTGCTATATCGACTACAGACATTGGTGAAAAAAAACATGACAAGTATAGCAAGTATAACGAGACTCGCGCAGAGTCTGCCGGAGGCTCCATCATCCGCTGTTTGGGCAAATTTGATCCATTCGCTAAGGCCCATTACTACCTAGATCCCGAAGTGATTCATGAAGGGTTTACCAACTGCGGATCAGGCAGTATCAGCGCACGATCTAACCTAAAAAATATCCGCATAACCCAAAACACTAAAAACGCTAGTTATTCCGACTGGAAGTGCTACCTTCCCGATGGTAGCGTACGAGATTATTTTAGAGTTTTTGACATTCCCCTTACCTACGTCTACTCAGAAAAGCGCCCAAACAAAACAAGCCTACATTTTGATTACCATTGGTATACCGAAGTAAACCGAGGGTTTACAGTTAAAAGAGTAGACTCGATCAAAAAAATCCAAGCCAAAGCCCAGCAGAAAATGAACTGGCTTACGTTTTCAAAGCATAGCAAAACTGCGAAGATTCATACATCAAACGGTAAATGGGCTCGCTTTAGTGGCTTTGAAAAAGATGATAACTTCTACATCAACGAAATAGAAACCACCGACAATCCAAAACAGAAGTTCAGCTACACACAAGCGGGCAAACACTACAGCATAAAGCAGGTAGAGTGGCCCGATGGGAGGTTTTTAGAGGTAGACTACG
>JBGSSB010000015.1:0-8091 GCA_041737255.1 Chlamydiales bacterium
TTCTAAATTCAATGGATGAAAGTTTCTGTATCGCTTTGTATTTCTGCATAGATGACCGACAATAAATTTGAGAATCAGATCTTTATATTTAAAATCAGCATTGTGAGCCATAAGTTTTTCAAACATTTCCGGGCAAGGGCAGGGGCAAGGGCAGGCGATTGTGGTTATGCAAGATGTCTATTCTACCAAGGCATGGAACGATTGCAAAAGCAGGGGTTCCAAAAGAGGTTGCGCTTTTACCGATAGACCGCTGTATTGGAGCTCATTTTTAAAAAGATTTCATTTTGGTGCCTGGTAATATTTTAATAGAGTTAATTAAATCTTATTTAGTGTATTTTAATTGTTATAATTATGCGAGGAATTATGCAAGTTAATGCGATAACTGAATTGAGTGGTGCTTTTGCGAACTTATTAGTTGCAGATGTAAATGAATCGGCATGGGTAAAAAGTTTTGATGTCGTATATGGTACAAAAAATCCAGATTTGCATTCGTATAAGGAGGTGACTATTGAGGGTGACAATATACACTTTGCCTTGCGCTGTCGTGAAAACGAAGAAAGGGCCTCGCGTGATTATAATGGTGGCGTGCCAAACTATGTTGTAGCTAGCATGAGCTTTGTGGTTTCAGATAGGCCGCGCATGAAGGGGGGATCGCATGGAAGGCGTGTAATCACCGTGCCGGTGAAATTTAACGCACAAAATACAAGTCATGTTACCTCGGTGTACACATTTGATCAGCAAACCGTCGCGCCAAAAAAATACAAGAGAAGCACGGCATTTTTACAAGATCTTTTGCAAGATTGCTCAGCAGATAAGCAAGCAAGGGTGACTCAGTACTATAATAAAGGTAACAATAGCTTTAGTGATAGCTACCATCATAGTGAGCGCGCTTTATGGGGTGCACTTAAAATGCCTGCAATGATTCAGAGTCTGGTAGATGGCCTTTTGTCGCAGCTGCCCACCTCTGCAAGAAATGAAAACCCCTTAGCAGATAGGGTGAAAGTCTATTCTGCAGTATTAGATTTACACTCTACACGGTATATGTGCTTTGAGTGCGAGCCGTCAAGTTTCATTTTTCAGAAGAAACAGGGCAAATTTATGGGTAGGCTGCAGGATGCCTTGAATAGATATTTTACGTTATCGCCAAAAAATGGACTTACCCTATTTACCCGAGTGAGTGCTGAAGATAACGGTAAGCGCAGTCGTAAACAATTAGCCGATCACCAAAACGTCTGGCGCGACCGAAAAATTTGTCATATTAGAGGCAAAAATATTAGCCTCGTTTTACAGCGTGATGATAGAACCACTGCTCAAGGCCAACCAAATCCATACGGCACCTTTGTGAGTAGCGAACGAATGAACGCAGCTTTACCAGTGTTTTTAGCCAAACGTAGAGATAATGCATCAGTTGCTCTGGAGCTTACTTCCTCTAATAGGGTTTTTAATACCAGAGTGAGTGAGAACGTACAGTATGTGAATGATCTGCTAGGTAAAATTAAAGCCAGTCAAGATCCTCTTCAAAAACTAGAGCTTAGTAAACAGGCCTATCAAATGATGCCTGACGATATAAATATATTGATCACATCTTTCAATGTTTTAGATGACTGCAAAATGCACGTAGAGAGCCTTGATTTTATCAGAAAAGCCCAGCAGTACTATTTAGATCACAATGATGCAATGAATCCTAATTATCAGATTTTTCGTCAGCTTCTTGCTAAAATATTTAAAAATATTTTCATTTCTCTGGGCGGGAATGATGAGGCGCTAATAGAAAAAATTGGAAAGCTCGAGTGCTTAGAGGAATTGAATGAGCGGGATTGTCCGCTTTTTTATTATTTAAGAGGGCTTCATTTGCTTTTTACTAAAGATAGACAGTCTGCAATTAGAGATTTTGAAAGGGTTCTTAAATCGGTAAGGCCTGAAGATTTCCAAAGCATGGAAGACTTTACAGATACTGTTGCAAATCTTAAATCTCTTGTAAAAGCGAGGGCATAAGTATCTGGCTAAGCAAGCAAAAGATAGTACTAATAACTGGCTGTAAAATATTTAAAACGTGGCAGATAGGGTCGGCAAGATGGTAAATCATCACTTTTACCACTTTTTTGCATCTTGTTTATCTTGTTATTTTCTTCTGCTGTAAATGGCCTTGAGACATCTCTCAGAAGTATGCCGGCTGGGGGTGATTCACTCAGCGCCTTGATCCAATTTCCCTAGTTACGCAAGATTAGTATTTAAAAAATTTAAGACATCGTTGCGTAATTTAGTAAAAAACTTAATCCGCGCCGTTGTTGAGCCATTGAAATAGGCCTTGTCTATGCCCTCAGTAAGGGGAGGGTTGCAATAGCCATGATCCATGAAGCTGATATGGGTAGATCCGTTGTAATAGCTCACCTTGTGTCCAGACTTGATCATTTGCTCGTAATACCCAGTTTCTTTTTGGGGGGTCTCCTTATCTTCTGTGAAGAGGAAAAATAGGGGGTAGCGATTGCTGAAGGGAAATGAAAACCGGGTAGTTTCCATTAGTACCACGCATTCCTTTACATCACTTTGATCTTTTCGTGACAGCAATGTAGAGCCACTATTTTGTTGGAAAGCAGTAAGCGTACGATTTACCCACAAGAGTAGTGAATTTCCCCCTAGAGAGTGGCCAATAAACCCTACGCGCTTTAGGTTAATTTTTTCATTAAAAAGAGGTTTGTGCTGCAATTTTAGCCATTCAAAAACATAAAGAATATTGTCGATGACGTTGGAGTATTTAGCACAGCTTCTTCCATCCCAGAATTGTGGACCCTCTTGGTCTATTTGAAGATCGTGTTGTATTGAAACAACAACATACCCGTGCGAGCTAAGCTCCTCGGCAATAAAGGCATAATCAGTCATCGCAACATAGCTGGCATGATTTACAAAGATAACGGGGTGATTGGTTCCCGTTAGAAGAGATATATCAGCTAATTTAGAGTAGCCATTTGCATTGAGGGGTTTAAAAGGGCCTAATGATGCGCGATCTTCATAAATTTTTGGGTAGGCAGTGTGGGTTCCTTTTTGTAAGGGAAAATAAATCTGAATTGGTATCAGCCTTCCTTCAGGAAAGGTGAGATCTTTTCGATAGGAATCTATAAGGTCATATTTTGTCAGGCCTACTTGATGAGGTCCTGTTGGCACCGGAACTGATTGATCTGGCTGACTCATAAGCAATGTACATATCCTGCTTACTTTGGTTTACAAAGCATTATTCAGCTTTATGCTTTTTTAGGCTAGCTACAAGGCCGGTCATGAGTGCTTTATACGCTTTACGAGCGCTTTTCATTTCGACGCTTGAAATACGTTCGCTGTTTTGCGTAACGAATGTGTAGGCAGCTTTTTTAAACTTGTCTTTCAGCTCTGAGCTTACGCTTTTATTCACTGACAAGCAAAGCTCTTCAAGGGTCTCAGCGTTTATTTTGGATAGAAGCAGCGCTAAGGTGTATTCCGAAAGGCTTTTGCAATTTAGTTCTCGGCCTATGTCGTGCATGCTTACTAGTTGATCTGTAGAAAGTGTGCCGGACTCAATTTCACTTTGTAGCGCTTCTTGGATGGCGCTATTTTTTTTGAGAAAATGTTCACACAGGTGTAAGAGTCGCTTATCTTGATGGTGTAGCGCAAACTGTGCGATCGTAAAGCAGTTTTCTTCGTTAATGCAAGAAAGTAATTTACTCGAACATAAATTTTGTAAATTTTTATCAAATGATAGTTTGGATAGACCTGCGAGTGTAATGGTCTCATCTACACTAAGGTCAGAAATGGCAAGGGTTTTCGTGTAGATATAGCTTATAAAGGCTTCAAAAACCTTAGCTGGCAGATCTTTATCACCAAATTGAACAGGCTGATCAGAGGTGGCATCTTTAAAACCAGAGTTAAAAAAGGTGTTAAAATAATCAGAGTATTCTGCTAAAACAACTTTATGAACAGGAAATTCTGTTTTTTCAACCACAAAGCAAAAGTCGCAGTATTGTGGTTGTATACGTAATCTATTTAGGCCAACATCTGCAGGTTGAGAATGTAGTGGGTGTTGTCCTAGCATTAAACGAAGTTCCGCTTGTCGTTTGTAATCCCAGGTAAGAGTTGTAATTGGAGGTTGTTGTTGTCCGCGATGATATGACGCCTGAGAATAAAGTGGATCGATGAATTCAGGTTCTTCTATGGTTATAAAAAATAGTTCATTAATAATTTTTGCAAGTGTTGATTGATATAGTGATTTATCAAAGTGTCCAGTTGGGAGTTCTTTTGTGCAAGTAGCGCTGTTTATGTCTTTTTGAAGAGCTTGGATAATGGCATCTGCTACTTTTGAGACGCTCTGGGCTAACTTAGAGCAGACTTCATCAACCCTTTGAGGAGCATGTTGCGTATGGTACGTGCTAATTGAGGGAATTTTAGATACTTCATCTTGATAAAATAGGGAGATGTAGTCTTTATCAAAATGTGCAGAAATAGTTGTTGGTAATTTACTTGACATAGTAACCATTAAATAATGTTGAATAAAATTGTATCTGTATCGATGATCTGGGTCAAGAAAAATAATTTTTTAAGGTCTTTTGCTTTGCTGGCCTGATGCGCATGGCTACATGGCTCTTTTAATCAACTTGGGTTGTTAAGTGTTTTTCCCATGTCAACGGCCTCAGCGTTAACTCCGCGGCCTGCTTCGTCAAAAGGCATGCGTGAAAAGCCATGGCGCTCATAAAACCTCACGGCTCGGGGATTTGCATGTAGACGTATTATGTTACAGCCTTGTTGCAATACCCATTTTTCAATAGCAGTGAGAAAGGTTGATCCCAATCCCTGCCCTTGATAAGGAGTATCTATGGCAAATGGTCGTAGTGCTACTTCAGGAGTTTTTAAATATTCTAATTGAGCAACTCCAGCAATTTCTGAGCCTTTGTAAAGGACTAGATGTACGTGAGCCTTATCTTTTAGTGTAAAATGATTTGGGTTATACTCAATGTTGAGTAAATCAAAGATTTGTTCTTTTCTGATTCGATGATACTCATGCCACTCGCGATCTGTTAAGGCTTTTACAATGCGCCAACCAGAAAATCCTGTTTGTTTATCTATAGCTGCTACGAAATTTTCTTTGCCTATTGTATAACGCAGGCGATCGTTGGGATGCTCGGCTGCAAGGCTAGTTTTTAAATTAGCATAATCCTTGGCATCTTTTGGGTGTGTGCGCATCCAGTCACGAAAGAGTATCAAGCGCTCTATCTCCCCAGCGCCCTCTTCGTAGATATGAACATTAAAGGCTCCGGTAGTTGTAAACTTGGTGAAGAAGCGCCTAAATAACATGCCATTTTCACCTTTAGCATCATACCCAAGCTCTACCATTGCAGCTGTTGCTTCATCAACTTTTGTAGTGTCAAATACAACTGGGATTATGTCTACAATAGGTTTTGCGCACATCTGGAAAATAGATGTTGAGCCAATGTGATGGATGACCGAGCAGTTATCGCCTAGGGCAAGTTTAATGCGGGCTGCCTCTTCTTCAAAGAAAATTGGCCACTGAGGGTTGTAGGGGGCGATTTCTACTGCATTTGTCATTTTGGCTTCCGGTGCATATTTGCGAGGGTTACACCCAATTTTTGGTCATTAATAGGCTTACTTTTTCGATAAGTCCTTCATCACCAGATTGGTGTGTGAGGGCCATAAATGTGCGGCCTTCTGAGTCTTTACTGTCTCGAAGAAAGGTGATGGCTGGTTTTTCTTCGTAGAGCTCTATTAAAAGATCTAGCATAGCTTTATTGTAGGTTTGTTCTATTTGGTTATCAGTAAAAGAGCGGGCAAGGCATAAAAAAGCATTGCATTGTGTTGTCTTTGTTTTTATGAGACCACTTTTTCTTAGGAGGTCAGGGACATCTATGTTTTTACATTTAAGAAGAAAGCGCAGCATGGGGGCGTTTTGGTTAAGGCAAATGGCATGAAGAGGTGATTCACCCTCATCATCTGTTCTTTGTGTAAGAAGGCGCTCAAAACGTTTGCTGACAACGTGTTTTTTTAGGGTTTTTTCATAGGCAGAAAAATCAGGCTCTGCTGCCATGTAGTGCAGTACGTTTCTGCCTCGGATGGCAAGCTCTTTTGTAACATCGGTAAAATTTTTTAGCTTCTTTTTTTCTCTTAGCAATTCAACCATTCGTTCGAGAGGGTTGTCTAGCTGTTTTTGTCCAGAATTATTGAGCGCTCTCGGATCAACCCGTGGCTTTGGTTGTAGTGTAGTGTGTAGATCGCCAATAAGGTCGGAAAGGTCTTGTGTATCCAGAAGCATCGATTGCTGGGTAATAAGGCGAGGGTTTCGTTGTAAAGCTGGAATGGTATCTTGCCCTGCAGGTGTAATCGACTCATCTTTGCTAAGGCTCAGCTCGCTCAGAAGGCCTGTAAGTCCATCACAGGTAGAACCATTTTTCCTGCTGTGTCGAGGCTCGTTATCTAATTCGTACGAGGAGCGTGAATCATCGTCGTCATCGCTAGAGTTTATTGTTACAGCAAATCGGTGACTCAGACTGCCTGAAGTCTCGGGAACCATGGATCCTCCAATTGAAAAATTAGCCAAAAGCTATCAGAGCTTCTATTTGTGTTCAATGCCTTGTTGTGAGCAAAAGTCGTTAGGTTTGTTCCCAGGGCTTGCAAAGAACTAGAAATTATTATAAACGAGTCAAAAGCGCATTATTAGGGATATACTTTATGAAAATATGGCCGGGCGAGCCCTATCCTCTTGGAGCTACATGGGATGGGAAAGGAACGAACTTTACACTTTTTACAGAAAATGCAGAAAAGGTAGAACTTTGTCTTTTTAGTGGGGAAGAAGGAAATGAAGAGGCCTGCCGCATCTTGCTTACTGAACAAACCGATCAGGTGTGGCATGTCTATTTGCCTGAAGTGGGTCCTGGGCAGCGTTACGGTTATCGAGTGTATGGGCCTTATGCACCAGAGCGTGGCCTTCGCTTTAATCCAGCAAAAGTGTTGATTGACCCCTATGCTAAGGCTGTTGACAGAACCATTCAGTGGGATGACACACTGTTTGGCTATAAAATAGGCCATGATGACGCAGACTTTAAAAAAGATGAGCAAGATAGCTCAAAAGTTGCCCCAAAAAGCATTGTTATTGATCCTTCATTTTCTTGGGAAGGGGATGTTTCACCTCGAACCTCATGGCAAGATACTATTATCTACGAAGTGCATGTGAAGGGGTTAACAAATACCCATCCTGATATTCCAGAAGAGATACGGGGAACCTATGCAGGCCTTGCCCACCCTAAAATGATTGAGTACCTTGTATCTTTAGGTATTACAGCTGTTGAGCTTATGCCAATTCATCAGTTTGCTGCTCAAAAGCATCTGTACGACCAGGGGCTTACTGACTACTGGGGCTATAATTCAATAGGGTTTTTTGCGCCGGATTGCCGTTACTGTAGCTCGGGAACTCTTGGTCAGCAGGTAGTTGAGTTTAAGCAGATGGTTAAAGCGCTTCATAAAGCAGGCATCGAGGTTATTATTGATGTTGTCTACAACCACACTGCTGAGGGTAACCATATGGGCCCTACGCTTTGTTTTAGGGGGGTTGACAACTCAGTCTACTACCGATTGGCTAATGATCCGCGCTACTATTTTGATTTTACTGGGACAGGCAATACCCTTAACATGCACCACCCCAGATCAATTCAGCTTATTATGGATAGTTTGCGCTACTGGGTATTGGAGATGCATGTAGATGGCTTTAGGTTTGATTTGGCAGCAGCGCTAGCTCGGGGCCTACATGAGGTAGATAGGCTCAGTGCCTTTTTTGATGTTATCCACCAAGATCCTGTTATTTCCCAGGTAAAACTTATTGCAGAGCCTTGGGATGTTGGTGCAGGGGGCTATATGGTTGGTAACTTCCCGCCAGGCTGGGCGGAGTGGAATGGAAAATATCGCGATACTGTACGAGACTACTGGAGGGGGGCTGATCAGACGCTTAGTGATTTAGCGTATCGTATTACAGGAAGTTCTGATCTTTATGAAAGTAGTGGCCGTCGCCCATATGCAAGTATCAACTTTGTAACGGCACACGATGGCTTTACCCTTACAGAT
>JBGSSB010000061.1:0-9352 GCA_041737255.1 Chlamydiales bacterium
GATTACAGCTTGTGAATGAAGAACGATATGTCAAAGGGCGAGAGCTGCTGATTAGTATCGTGTCCATGCTAGTGAAAATGGCTCAAAAAAAATACTAATCGGGCAAGGGCAAGGGATTGTGGTTATGCAAGATGTCTAATATGGCGTGAAGAAATGGACATTTAAACCTCCTACCCACTTTTTTTATGCGGTTTTGTAGTAAACAGTAAAATAGCAAGGCCGACTACTGCAGCTAAAAATGATCCTGCCAACACTCCAAGACGAACAGGCATAGCAAAAGTAACATCTGTAAACGCAAGCGTACCAATAAACAAACTCATAGTAAATCCGATTCCTGTTAACACAGCCATGCCATAAAATTGTGGCCATGATACGCCTTCTGGCAGGTGAGTTAACTTAAAGCGAGAAGCCAACGCTGTAATTGCCATGACACCTATTTGTTTACCAAAAAATAGCCCGAGCATGATTCCCAGAGTAATCGGCTCCAAAAACGTCTGATAAGTAATGCCTTTTAGGGGAATCCCTGAGTTTGCAAAAGCAAATAAGGGAATCACACCAAATGCTACCCAAGGGTGCAATGTGTGTTCTAGAACTTTAAGAGGTGAGTTGCCATCTTTATTTTTTAACTTAAGAGGAATGAGCAAACCAAGCGCAACTCCTGCAAGAGTTGCATGAACTCCAGATTTTAAAACTGACGCCCAAATTAACAGACCAACGACAACATAAGGACCTAGATTTACCACCTTACATCTGTTCATTAAGGCTACAATTAAAATACCAATTCCCGCAAAAAGTAATGACTGCATGGAAATTTCGGCCGTATAAAAAATTGCTATGATAATAACAGCAAGCAAGTCATCGATAATTGCAATGGCCACAAGGCAGACCTTTAAAGCACTAGGAACCCTACTACCTAGCATCAGTACCACCCCAAGAGCAAAGGCAATGTCTGTTGCCGCAGGAATAGCCCACCCTTTAAGAGCTGCTGGATTATCCCAGTTAATAAAGGCGTATATTGCCGCAGGAACAACAAATCCCCCCATTGCACCAATAGCAGGTAAAATAGCTTTTTTATGGGATGAGAGATGCCCTTCTATAAATTCTCTCTTAATTTCAAGACCAACAACAAGGAAAAATATAGCCATCAGCCCGTCGTTAATCCAAAGCAATAAGGGCTTATCAATAATAAAATCCCCCGCCTGAAATACTACTGGGATATTTTTGAAAAGCTGATAGTATTGATTATATTCTGTGTTGGCAACAATGAGCGCCAGCATGGCTGAAAGGCAAAGCAAAATACCGGGTGCCGTTTTAGATGCAAAAAATTTAGAGATTTTGTTCAAAAGTCTAGACTCCTGTGTAAAGTGCTACGGTGTAAATACCATAGGTGATAACCATTATAAAACCCAATAGACGACCCATGGGATGTGCAAACCATAAAAACCATGATAGTATTGCAGATACAGCAAGCATGATCCAAATGTCAACTACAAGAATTTGGCCAGTAACAGTAATAGATTTAATCAGGCTTGTAACCCCAAGAATCGCTAAAACATTAAAAATATTACTTCCTATGATGTTTCCAATTACAATATCACCATGACTACGCCGCGCTGCAACTACAGCAGTTGCAACCTCTGGCAAGGATGTGCCAACTGCGACAATTGTTAACCCAATTACAGCTTCGGAGATGCCAAAATCCCGCGCTAATGCAACTGCACCTTGAATAAGAAAAGAGGCACCTAATACTAAAAAGCCAAGTCCTACAAAACTAAAGAGTAAGGCAAGCGGTACGCTAAGCGGTTTTTTACCCTGAATGTCTTGTTCTGCTATAGAGGCCATTTCTAAAGACTTTTGGCGATCTTGACGCACACACCAAAAAATATACCCGCAAAGAGCAAACAGCATGAGTGCTCCGGAAATAAAGTTGAAGGTTCCGAATAATGCCACAATACAAAGCAGCACACTTGCCGCCATCATCATTACAATATCTCTACGAACGGATTTATCGACAATATGTATAGGATTGATGATAACCGCAAGGCCGACAATTAATAAGACATTAGCAATATTACTACCCACAACATTGCCCACTGCAATTTCAGAAGCACCTTGAAGTGCCGCAGTAACCGAAACAGTCATTTCTGGCATTGATGTGCCAAAGCCTATAATAACAAGACTTACAAGCAATCTCGATAAACCAAAGCTATGAGCAAGTGAAATACTCCCCTGAAGAAGTCCCTCTCCGCCAAAGAAAAGCAGAATAAGGCCACCGCCAATCTGCAAAAAATCACCCATTACAACCCTCTAAAATGATCTCACACTGATAAACATCCCAACATATGTTGGTCATTTTATGATCTACCATAGGTGTGCATTATTTAAAAGCACTGCTAACGCTGCATGTTATGATTGTTGGTAGTAGTTTTTTAACGTTCTGTTATGGGAACTTATGGGTGAGAAAATAAAAGAGGTAGCTCGAAAGCAAGCGCTTGTTTGCATTATCTCTGCCAACGCAAGCCTGTTAGCAAAGAGGAGTCTACAAAATTGTCACGTTGATACTCATAATCAGAAAAGCCCAGTTTGTAGTAAAACTTATACCCCTCAGTATTTACTTTTCGTATGAGTAAATTAATTGCGTTTATATCAGGGAAAAGATCTTCTGAGCATATCGAAAAAGTTAAATAGCGGCCCAGTCCCTTTTGTTGATATTCAGGGTCTACCGCAAGAAGGTTCATATAGGCTGCATTTGGTTCGTTTGGCTCAAGCTCAAATGTTGCCCAACCGACAAGCCTATCATTAAAAAATGCTTCTACCCAAAATAGATGTCCATTTTTGTAGTGCTCTAGCTCTTCAAAAAAGTAGTTTTTGTAAAAGCGTCGCACATCACCGGTGGATCTAAAGTGCTCGCTAAGCTGCAAAAGAGGAACATCCTCATACGCTGTCATAAAACTTTTTACCAATATATCCTGACTTTGGGCTTGGTTAATATCCCCCCAATTGTCCACGACAGCAATGCGTATTTCGTTACCAGCAGAGTCGCTATAAATTTGCTCAGGATAAAGTGGAGCTGCTACAAAAAAAATGGCTAGAACCATGAAGGCTATGATACGATGCGTCATTAAAATAAATTTTTCCGTTTTAGAAGTTTCACTGCACAAGAGTAAAATGCGTCTTTGCAACTTTCCATCCTAAAAACACCTCAGCATTTGCTGCCTATGTTCTCCGATCAATTTTCTTTGTTCGCGCTTTATTAAAAGCTTTAATTGCGAGATGATTTTTTTGCTGAAGCACTTGTAAAACTAATAAACGGCGTGCTATATAAATCTCCCATAGAAGCCGACGGCGCCTGCTGACTATGGTTTGAACCAGCGGCAAAAACCTCAGCCAAAGAATAATTATCTTTTTGGATATTTTCAAGAGCTTGCCTGCAGTCTGCTATAAGCTGAATGCAAAGTGCATCATGGGCACTTATTGATTGCTCAATAACATTAATAACTTCTTCAAGCAGACCTTTGGCTTCATCTAAATTATTTTCGGCGGCTAAATCTGCAGCTTGTACTAAAGCATTACCCGCTAATTCACGATTTTTTTGTGCATCTATGCTAATAAGCGTTTCACTATCTGCAGCAACTCTAACTTCGGGCAATCTAGCCTCTAACATCACGGTAGTTTTGTTAGTGTTTCCGGGAATTTCATAGGCAACACTTGCTTTCACATAGGTAGTTTGCAGCATAGAAGCTCTAAATGGAAATAGCTGGGTTTGCCCTGTGGATAAAAGCCCAATCTCGTGAACTAAAGGCTCTGCTTGAGCCTCAATTATCAGACGCAAGCCCAAAGCACAAACCGAAGTTACCGCACCTTTGATACCTCCTATTGTAGGAGCTATTGCTTGAGCATCAGGGCAATACTGAAATCGACCATTTGCCTGACGGCTTATCCTTGAAAGTAACATAGCATCATGATCTTCACCTATGCCAACACAGGCAAGAAGTGCTTTGGAGGCAATGCTAGCAACGGCTTGTGTTCTATCTTGCTCTGTAGATTCTGAAGTATCACAACCATCCGTTAACAATAGCACCACAGATGCTACATCTTTATACGTTCTACCATTTACTACATCAGCTGCTAATTTTAAAGCGGCAGTAATGTCAGTGCTTGCAACTGCACGTAATTCGCGCACCACTTCTAATTGCCGTATCTTACCCGCTGCTGACATAACTGTAAGAGGTGTCTTACGAACAGCTTCATCGTTAAATGAAATCACACACATTCTATGATTTTCACCCAGGTTATCAATAAGCCAGTTCATTGTTTCTTTTAGTTGATCAATTTTTTCTCCCATCATACTAGCGGAGACATCCGCCAGAACAATGAAATCGGCTAACATCTCATCAGCAACATCGCTGCAGGGTGCATGAAGGCGCACTAAGCCATCAAATTCCTGGGTTTGTCCATCTATATTATTCTGGGTAAGGCCTGCAACACAGTCTAGAACAAGAGATTTTTGCTGCACTAGCTGCACTCTATGCAAAAAGGGTTGATCGTCGGTGAAAACCTCTTTTACTTTAGGTTTTTTTGAGGGTAAATCATGATTGTGCAACAAATCGTTAGTGCGTCCCAAAGATTTTCTGGGAGTAGATGGCGGTGGTGAATAGGGCTCTTGATACTGCTGAAATGAATCGCTGCTACCTAAACTATAACCACTACCGATGTTTTCGAAACTCATGGAAGCCTCCTTGTTGCTTTACTCGTGTTAACAGAGTGTAAAACTCCCCTCACTTTATTGCACAATAAATAACTCTAGCAAGGCACGTGTATCATGGTGATCAAATGATACAGAGGTGATGAAACGGGGTCGGGCTGACCCCGTTTGTGTGACCTAAAACGAACGGTTATTATTACGAGCTACGTTATCTACGTGAACATAACTCTGTTTGTTGTAATAAGAGATATTGTCAACAAACGCATTGTATTTCTTGTTAATGTTTTTAAAACCTATAATTGAATTTGTACAGGTATTTTTTTCGACCAGTGAGCGTTTGGTTGGGCGAAACTCTCCGTTTGTAATATTTGGCACTGCACCACGACCGCCGCATAATAAAATGCCGGCATTGTTTATGGCAGATACTGTATTGCCAGTAATTGTCGCGTTAGTGACAGCAAGCATTACAATACCGCCGGTGAGGCATTTACCTTCTTCGGCACCATGTATGTCAGTTACATAGCAATTTTGCACCAGTACATTACTTAAACTTTCAGGGAGTTTGTAAAATTCTGGATTGTTAATATTAAAGTCTGAACTGCTTATGGTTGTTATGTAGTTTACCAATACACCGTTTTCTGCCATAAATCCTGCTGCTATGGCTTTTACAGGCAAGTCAAAAGCGCTTGTATCAGCATGTGCAATACATTTTTGTGCCACGCAGTCTATAAAGCTAATATTCTTAGCAAATACTGCTGGGGCGAGTTCTGTATGTTCTTGATCTAGATATTTATGGAAATTTCCTGTCGCATATAAAAATCCTATTGCAGGCCCAAAATTGGCTTCTATCTCGCTGGCAATGCAATTTCTTACAAGTACTTGAGATAGATTGCCCCGGATATTATTTTCGCGGGGATCTCCATCTGTGTCTCCAGCTGACGCATTAAAGAGATATCCAACTGACTGTGGTAGATTGAATATTGTGGAAGGTGTACCTAAAGTTTTATGGTTCATCGACTGGCAGTTTTCCATAAGCAAATTAGAACCATAAGCAACATCAAATCCTGCAACTGCGTTATAGCCAACTGATCCGCTAGACACGCAATTCTTTATACTGCGATTATTAGCTAGTTGAAGACCGGTGCTATTAGCACTGCTATGAAAACATTCAGCTCCAAATGTCCAAGGATCTCCTACAGCATCTGCAAAAAAGCAATCTTCTATAGAATAATTTGCAATTCCTGATTGAACATATGGCGCAGAAAAAACTAAATATGGGCAAATAGGATTATTGTTGAATGCAGCGCTTTCAGTATTGCTGAAGGTGCTTTTGGCAACTCTAAGATTGTTAATGCCGCCAAAGAATGCCCCAATTACTCCAGTAGCTTTTGCTGTTGGAGCAAAGCTTGTAATTGTTTTGCAAATAGTGTTTGTAACCGTTGTATCTGCAACTTGCGCATTTACTAAGCGTGGTATTTGATCCTGTCCAGTTGTTGCTTGTACGATCAATCCAATAATGTAAAAAGAAGGCGCTTCTGAATAGGTCCCATCAATAATGCAATTTTTGACAATAGCATTTTCAGCCGCTGACTGAACAATCATGCCAAAGTTTTTATTGTTTAAAGCGCGCACATTTGTAATGAGCACATCGGTTACAGGTACTGGGTTTACAGGGGAAACTGCAGTCGCACCAAGAATGATTCCGCCATCTACTGGAAATACACCAAATGAACGTGTATCAGAGCCACAATTTTGTACGGTAATATCTCGCAGGGTAATAATGTCACTAGGGCCAGGCGAATAGATGCCTATGGCAAAGTTTTCTATCGTAGAATCTAAGCCAACAATAGAGACGTTTTCGGTAGTTGGGGCGATTAAAACACCGGAAGTATACTGCGCATTTCCTGTGGCTAGAGAAAGCGTATGACCGTTTAAGTCAAGGTCTACATTTGAGCTAAGTATATAAATAGCAAAAGTATCGCCAGCCGCTGGGTTGTAGGCAATATCTTCACAAAGCTTGTACACGCCAGGAGCAGTAATTGCATATGGAACGACAAGAGGTCCTACACCGCCAACCTGAAAATTAGCTGCCGTAATGGGAATAGACTCGCAAGGGCAATCACAGGGGCCTAATTCTTGAGCTGCTAAATTAGCGTTTTTTTTCACATTAGTGTTTGTGGGTATTGTAAATTTGGCTGCATTTTCAGCAATAAGATCCCATCTGACTTGAGGCATTTCAATAGTGGTTGCAGCTTCTGATTGTGCTTTGGCAATATTGTGAGCCTTATTTTGATTGGCATAATTCTTGGGTGCATTTGCTGCATAGCTTACGCTTGAAATAAGCATAAGCATGGCGGTGATCTGCAAATACACTTTTCTAAAATGTTGATTCATACTCGTCTCCTTGTTAAATGTGTAAGACAATGTAAAATAATTTTCTTGGACACATGTACAATTCCTTTTTGATCTATAAATGTCAATTAAATACACAGAACAAAAAATGCTGTCCAAACGGGGTTACAAAAGGGGTCAAGCATGACACAATGACACCTAAGTACTGACGTTCCATTCCACTTTTTATGGATTTAGCAGAGAACAAGATAGGCAGGATCGCAAGCGGCATGATAAGTAGGATAAGGGAAGATATATGGAGACAACATTGAAATTGAATGTATCTCAAAAATTTAAAGTTTTTGACAGCCCAACCCTGACCTCTGTTTCAAAAACACGTCAGCATCAGGTGGCTACATTTGACGATCAATTTTCTTTGTCAGAGATATCCTTGAGTAGAATATCAACACCAGCCTTTAAAACTTTCAATTGCGTTATGTACTCTTTGGTGGATCGAGAATCACCAAGAGCATTGCCTAAATTTATGCGCAGCATGTTTTGAAACTCTTTTTCAGAAAGCTTGGAATACTGCTGGGTATCTTTTATCGACTCCACCTCTTCAGCAAAGCGATCTAAAGTTTGATTTTTATGACTCAACAATTGAAATTCAGCTTTTAGAGGGCGAATCTCTTTTGAAAATACATCCTGCAATTTTTTGGATATAGCTCCGACAACACCTTCTTTTTTATTTTTGCCTTTTATTTGGTTTATTTCCTTATCAATATCACCTAACTTACGGGATATTTTTCCACGTAATTCATCGGCTTGTGCACGCAAGGAATAGTAAAGATTTGATTCTTCACCTTGAATACTGTTACTCATACAACCTCACTATAAATCAAGATTTGTCTATTTATTATTATATATAATATTTTACTTTGCTGACAAGTCATTATATTTCTGGTATAAAATGACAAATCTTGGATACTCACCAAGTAGACCTTATGACAAAACTATAAATAAGAGGTTTTTATGACGATGACAGTATCTGAATTCACGGTGCCGGCTGTGGAAGAAATTCCATACAACCCAAATTATGACACCTCCCGTACATCTACCTTCGTAAAAAATCAAGCCAATGTGAAAATTGGGTCGATAGTTTTTATAGTAGAGCGTGAAGTTGATCCGAAGGGCAACAAGTACCGTCTTTTGGGAAAAGGACCAGCTAGTGAATTTCCTCTAATCACAAAAATTACACTAGATACTAAAGGTCGTTTGCTTGGCATTCGTATAAGCAACTCAGGCCCACTCAAAGACCTTGGATGTGAAATGATTGGTGAAGGATGCTCCCTATAAACACTGAGACACATTACACCAATACTTTAGCTTTTTAAAATCCTTGGCAGTAAAGATGCTTAGTGCACTATTAAGTACTTGAGGTTTGTTTTAACTATTTTTAAAATTATACACTTCAGAACAATCTGTCGCTTGTAGAATATTTGATTTCACTAGATCAGTTACCGTATTTCCTTCGTTTTGTCCGGTTAGCTCGACGCCCCAAGCAGCTGAAAAATATTGCCTAATGGTTTGTGGCGAAAATGTGTCATACTTTGTAAAATCAGGAATACATGCAACACTATAGTCAAGTACCGATATATGTCGAAACCCATGTTTTTTTGATTGCATAACAGGCAAAACTTTAGCAGAATCAACTCGGTAATAGAGTGCAGATTGTAATAAGTATGGATACTCTACATCGAACTGTGTTAAATCATCTTTAGTAAAGTAAGGTATTGGCATATGCCGAAGAGAACTACATACTATTGCTCCTGAGCTTTTTATAACTTCAACTCTACCTTTAAAGCTGTGGTATACTGCCTCAGGTCGTAGCAAAGCTACCTTATCACAAAAACTATGTGTAAGTATACTTTTAAAAATCACAGCTACGGCCCGCTGAACGAGCTCCCACGAAGGTGTTTTAAAATTTTTAACATGCTCAAAGAGCTCATTTAAGGGTCTTGCAGCGATTATAGTGCCCTCTTCATACAAGGTCAATGGTTGCGCGATAGGTGTATAAGTTTCTATTTGAAAAGACATATGAGCACACAAAAATAAATTATTTATCAAAAATTATAAGAAAGTAGACTGCTTTTGTCAATCACAACAATAAAACACCGCGAGATATTGTCAAATGTTGTGTTTCCAAAAAAGATTGCACCCTAATTTCTAGTTAATAATTAAGCTGTTTTTTCTTGAATTTCGACCTCCTCACCATTCTTAAATTGCACCCCTTGGATGATCTTCACCATATGTTTG
>JBGSSB010000064.1:0-18549 GCA_041737255.1 Chlamydiales bacterium
TCTCTCTGTCTACGCTTAACTCGTTTCGTTACCTCCACAAGTCCAAGACTTGATATGGAATACATTTGGTCATGTTTTTCCAATAGGACTCTCACCTATTAGAGATTTGGCGCCTCACGGCGCACTCCTGCTTATCTTGCCGCTTGCGATCCTGCGCATCCTGTTAAAAATTAATTATAAAAAGCTGACACTTCCTGAAACCACTACCTACGTCAAATCCTTGAAGGGATTGTGCCCATGCTCTTCGGGCTCTTCATCAGACGACCCATCTTTTTTCAGGAATGGCTCTATTTCGTGGCGCTTACTGCATACATCAATACCACACTGTGGATAAAATGGCACAGCAAGTAAAACGCTCTCACGAACAAGGGGCAATAGATCAAAGCTTGCATCTCGTATGTTTTCTAACGGCTCGTCGTGCACCATATTTTGAATGTCAATTTCAAACTCAAAGGGCTCATTACATACCGAACAGATAAGATGCACTTTTGTTTGGATGCTCAGGCGAACGATGAGCCAGTCATCTGTTACATACGCCTCGCCCTCAAGTGTCACAGGATCCTCAAAGCGCATTTCCTTTTCATGGATATCCATAAATGAGGGCTCTAGAGTTTCGTCAACTTCTTCCGTTTCACCATCGCGCATGCGGTCAATATAAACTTTTAAATTTTCTTTCATATTCTTGTAAGTAAGTTATAGGTTTCAATAGTCATCTCAAAAACAACAAAGGCAAGCATGAGACACAACACTGGGCGCTTAAAAATTAAGGAATCTGAGCCCAATACCACGTTATCAAGCACAACTTTATCAATATATTTAGCCTTCCATATCATCAAAATTGGCAAAACCCCAAGTAGGCTTGCGCAGCCAAAGCCGCCTGCAAAACCCAAGGCCTGCAAAAAGATATGCGGAAAACAAATAGCAAACCCAAGCGGCAGCCCAAAAGCCAGGGCCAAAAGGGTAAGTTTATTCTTACTTTTATCAAGGTTTAGGCCATCTGCTAAAAAGTCCATAAGACCAATGCCTACACCCAAAAATGAAGTAGTCACCGCGAAAAAAGCAAAAGCCCTACCAAGACCCCACACCCAGGCACTATTTGTAAAATATTGTAGAGGGTAGACAGCATCCCTTCCCTCTCGCAAGGTTTCAAGAAGCCCATTAGGTCCATCGCGCGGTACAATCCCTAAGAAAAGCCACTGCCACAGCACATATATAAGGAGGGTAAGTGATGTGCCAATAACAATAGCGCGCCTCAGACGTGTTTTATCGTAGTGCATCCACGAAGCAAGTGTTGGCACTGTACCCTGAAAGCCAAAAGAGGTAAAGGTAACAGGAAGAGCAAGTGACGCCAAACCCCAGTCGCTCACAGCTAGCTGCTCGGGCTTAATTGTGGGCAGCCCAATAACAACAAAGCAGCCATAGGCAATAAAAAGGCCTATCATCAAAAGTCGGTTAACAGGATCTATCACCTTTTTGCCAATAGCAATAACACCTACCCCTACTATAGCAAAAAGTATAATGCGAAACACGTGAGAGGTTCCATTGCCAAAAAGCTCAAGAAGCATGCCGCCACCGCCTACCATATAGGCTATCGTCAGACTGTAAAATAAAAAGAGGTAGAGCACCCATGTGGCTATAAGGCCGGGCTTTCCAAGTGTTTTTTTAGCCATACTTAAAATGTTAGCATCACTCTGTAGCCAAAATGAGAGCTCTGCAAAGAGCAACCCTGTGATAGTCATAAAAGCCCAACAAGCAACAAGCACAGCAATAGATGGAGCAAAACCAGCGGGCCCTGTTACAACAGGAAGTGCCAGCATACCAGCTCCAATAGAGGTGCCTGCAACTATGAGAGATCCGCCAAAGGTGCGTAAACCAGCAAACTGCATGCTATTCCTATTGAATTTATGGAAGAAGATGGTACCTTAAAAGGCTGTTTCTTGCTAACATTACAATTTGCTAGCGAGGAAAAAATGCAAGAAATTCTTTTAAATATCGAATCCAAGGAAATGCGCCTGGCCTTGTTAAAAAACGGCGAGCTTCATGATCTAGTTGTCGAGCGCAAAAAAGAGCGCCAGATAACAGGAAACGTCTACAAAGGCCATGTCACAAATATTTTACACAATATTCAGTCTGCCTTTATAGATATCAGCGAAGGCGAAAATGGCTTTATACATATCTCTGACATCATCGAAAACACAAAGAAGTTCGAAGAGATGTTTGACATGGACTTTGATTTAGACTATGACATAAGCGCCATAGATACAAACAAAGCCCAAAACCTTAAAATTGACCAGGTACTAAAGGCAGATCAATCTGTGATTGTACAGGTGGTAAAAGAGCCTATCGGAACAAAAGGTGCACGCCTTACTTCCAAGATATCGCTTCCGGGCCGCTACCTTGTGTTACTGCCTAACTCCCCTCACCGCGGTGTATCGCGTAAAATAGAAGATCGCACCTATCGCGATAGGCTTAAAAAAATTATACGCTCATTTGAGATGCCACAAGACATGGGCCTCATCTGCCGCACGGCAAGTCAAAATGCCACTACCGAAATGCTGATTGCCGAAGCCCAAGAGCTTATGCACACCTGGCAGACCATTATAGATGGCTTTAAAAATGCCCCAGGCTCTCAGCTGCTCTATGAAGAATCTGACCTTATCAAACGCGCAGTGCTTACCTGCGTAGACAAAAAGCTCGAGAGGCTGCTTGTAGATGACTATAACGTCTACCAAAGCTGCAAGCGTCTTTACACGCCATACGAAGCAGAGCACCCTTTACGCATCGAATACTACCGCGACAAGGTACCAATGTTCGAACGCTTTAGCGTGGAAAAAGAAATTGAAAAAGGACTGAGACGCAAAATCTGGCTGGCAAGTGGCGGATACCTCTTTTTTGACCAAACAGAAGCTATGCACACTATAGATGTAAACTCGGGCAGAAGCTCAAACTTTAAGTCAGAGGACGTTGAAGAAACCCTCGTTCGCATTAACCTAGAAGCTGCAAAAGAAATAGCTCGCCAGCTGCGCCTGCGCAATATTGGCGGCCTTATCATATGCGACTTTATCGACATGCGATCACGCAAAAACCAGCGCCGCGTGTTAGATCAACTTAAAGACTGCATGAAAGAAGACTCTGCCAAGTGCACTATTTTAGGCATGAGCGAGTTTGGCCTTGTTGAAATGACGCGCCAAAGAAGCCGCGGGTCACTTGCACAAACTATGTATACCTCATGTCCCTACTGCAATGGCAGCGGCCATGTAAAAAGCCATGAAAGTATTTCAATAGAAATTGAGCGTACCCTCAAAAAGGTTATCAACTGCCAGCAGCAGTTTGCCCTAAAACTTGTTGTACACCCGCAGCTTGAAACCTATTTAAATCATCACGACAAAGAGTTCTTCCAGGAACTTGCTGAGTCGTTAAATGCCCGCCTTGACTTTGAAACAAACGACACGATGCATATTAACGACTACCACTTTGTTTCAACCATCAACCAAAAATTGATTGAAGTGTGACAACTTTTACCAATATGATACAGGCGCTCTGTACTAAAGAGCGCCTTCCTCAAGAGCTTACAAATGGCTTTTTAGCATTTTGCCGATGCTATGAAGAGGCTACCACCACACCCGCCAACACCGCCACCTTTACTGCCTTTGTAGAAGCTGTAGGCAGCCAGCTAAAAACCCCTTACGAGTTTCAGCCCTTTCACAAAGGACTCGATACATACTACCAGCTTGGCCTTGATTTTATACGTCCCTTGGTTGATTTTTCAAAATCGCGCGTTGATGACAAAGAATCACTGACAGCAATACAAGAGGCCATTAGCCGCAATGAAAATGTCATTTTACTTGCCAATCACCAAACTGAAATCGACCCCCAAATTATAAGCCTGCTGCTAGAAAAAGAATATCCACAGCTTGCCCAAGAGATGATTTTTGTAGCAGGCCACCGCGTGACCACTGACCCACTGGCTGTTCCACTAAGCCTTGGCCGCAACCTCATTTGCATATACTCTAAGCGCCATGTGGACAATCCACCCGAACAAAAAGCCGCCAAGCTCACCCACAACCAAAAAGCCCTTAAAGGGTTAGAAGAGCTGCTCTCTACTGGTGGAAAGTGCATTTACATCGCCCCAAGTGGCGGACGCGACCGCGTGGACGCATCAGGCAAAATCCAAGTTGCCCCTTTTGACCCTCAGGCTGTCGAAATGTTTTACCTCATTTCACAAAGAGCTAAGCGCCCCACCCACTTTCATAGCCTCGCCCTTTCAACCTACGATCTTCTACCCCCACCAGATAGCATCCTTGCTGAAATCGGCGAACAACGAAAAACAACCTATAGTCCGGCATACCTTGCCTTCAGCCCAAAAATAGCGATGGATCAAGTAGGCGGCTGTGACAAAATTGCTGACAAAAAAGAAAAGCGCCGCATCCGCACCGATGCAATCTGGCAGCAAGTAGTAGACAACTACAGCAAATTTTAATACCACTTGGAGCCCTCACAGAGGGTATTGAACAACAAGAGGCTTTATGTTAAATCCTACACACTCTACACAGAAGAGCTACTCTTCACTTTGCGAATTTTGGGTCTCAACAAGTCTAAACAAACACATCCTCTATTAAACAAAAGATCTCTCTGATAAACTGTAGCATGCTATTTATTTAAGAACCTTTGCCGGTATAAACATTATGAACAAAATAATCACCGCAGAGAAAACAGCCGAGTGCAGAGAGCAAATAAATAGTCTTACCGGTACAATTATCGGTGCTGCAATAGACGTACATCGTATTCTTGGACCTGGATTATTGGAATCAGCCTACGAAGCATGTTTAACATTTGAACTGCAGGAGCGTGGACTGAAAGCTGAAAGACAAATAGAACTACCCTTAATATATAAAGATTTGCGACTCGACTGCGGCTACAGATTAGATTTACTCGTAAACAACGCTGTTATCGTAGAAATCAAAGCAGTCAACAACATAGCCCCTATCCACCATGCTCAACTTTCATCATATCTTAAGCTTTCTGGATGCAAAGTGGGCCTGTTAATTAACTTTAATATACCAGTACTCAAGGATGGAATCACTAGAATTGTAAATAATTTTTAAACTCTGCGCTCTCGGCTGCTTTCTCTGCGGTAAATATTTTTCTAAAATCACTAGAAAAAATTCGCCAATGGAATGGTTCAAAGAATTTTCGCAATTTTGCGAAGCAGCTTTCACAATACAACAATGGAAGTTACTATGAATAACCAGCATCCTGAAGATGACAAAATTGATATCATAGAAAATAAGCTCCGCGAACTTCGCGACCAGATTGAAAAGATGGAAAAAGAAAACGCCGAGCTTTTTGCCGACATTGGCATTGGCCCTCACCAGCTTGAAGAAATCCTCAACGACAAATCCCGTTACTCTAAAGAAGCCTTTGACTTCATCCAAAAAGAGCGCAAAGCTCTAGAAGAAATCCTCGAAAGCCGCATCGAAGCCTCCCGCGCTAAACTACGACGAGAAACTCCCCCCGAAGCAATCGGCGGCCACTGGATTTTTGTTCGCTAAACCAACTTACTAAAAACCCTTTGGGGCAGGATCATGAGTAGTCAGCTGCAAATAGACCGTTCCTGAGGGAATTGTTTCATGGCAATGTATGTATAGTAGACTTTTAAATATACGATAGCCCTTTTCTTGAGCTAACGCTTTTACATCCTTTACCTGCACAACTCTTCCACAGTAAATGGTTGTGGAATCATCTAGGCAAACAAAGTTCACCCTACCAGTTGTAATGAGCTCTCGCAGGGCCTTAAAGGCAACAGGCTCTTCCCTGCGGATTACCTGCCTCTGAATAAATCCAGGACAACTTCTACTTCTCACAGGAGTTGGTATCATATAAGAGGGGGCAAAAGAGCGATCAACAGCAACGACACTTGACATTGAGCTACCTCAGTTTACATATTTACCGAGCCTACCTGGCCAAGGTATAATGGTCAACATCTGCCGAACGCATCCCTAGCTAACCGATTTTTGCCTACTAAAAACCAAAGAGGCGCTGGCTATTTATTTTTCTGGCTCGCGAACGGCCCCACTCTTATCTACTGTAAATCCCAGAAAGCCTATAAGGGCATCATAGGCAAGTTTTGTCTCCGGACTATTTAACGTCTCTCGGTGGTTTTGTAAAACAAGCTTGAGATCGCCCACATGGTTTTCATCAAAGTACTTAGTATCTACATTTTCTATAACCTGTTGGAGCAGATCTGTCGCCGATTCTACATCGGTTACACCTGCCATCATCCCCCGTTTAACCACTTCGGCCATACGAGCAGAAGAATCAATTCCCTTAAGCTCTTTTACTTTTTCCTCTACCATAGCTTCCACCTCGTCGCTAGCTGCTGATGCGACCTTGCCAGCAGTAATGGACTCTTTTAACAACAAAGCAAATTTCTGAAATTCACTCGGTGCTGCTGTCACATCTATTTGATTGATCACCCCAGCTAAAGCCTCAAAAAGTTGCTCTCTTGTTAGTTCAATGTCTCCATTTTTACCGACCATGCTTTTCAAATCCAGTGCTTCCTGGATTCCAAGCACCCTTAAAGCCGCATGCAGTTGAGAAACGCTCATCGATACATTTTTGCGCAATAAAAAGGCATTACCTGCCGTACCCACAACTTTTTGACCATAGTAGCTTTTTAGTGAGGCAACCATTGCGTGCACACCCTCACCATCTACCTTAACTTTGTTTCTTTCTAAAAACTCCCCAACACTCCTCGTGCCTACGACATATCTCTTGCCGCCCACTTCAATTGTAGTACCAAACACTTTGGCAAAAAAGGCCCGAGCTGGCTCCATTTTACCTACATCTAAAGCTTGCACACCACGATCTTGCATCGCCCGCAACTCATCGCCAACATCAATATCCTGAAACAGTCTTACCTGGGCAGTACTTTTTTGCATCACAACAAATCTCCTTATAATTTAGAGATATTTTCTGTAGTCATCGGAAGCCAATAACTTTCACTCTTAATCTGGTTGATATTCGCCGTTCAGCATTTTTTCCAAAACGCTCCCCTTATAGACCTTGCCTGCCGATTCTAAATAGTTTAAGCAGTTTTCATAATACTTTCGGCATATCTCACGGTTTGTATCGCTTTCATCAATAGCAATGAGCTTAGCAAGCTCTTTTACCTCTGCTGATTTTAAAATAGGTTTGGCTGAAATAAATCGAGCTTGAAGTAAGAGAGATCTTGCTTCATCATTGTTAATAAGATCTGCAGCTTTTACTTGGCTTCTTTCGATAACATTGCCATTAAGATCACATAAAAGCGCCTGTCTTCCTTGAGACAATTTACCCTTTGCAAGCCCTTCTTTTATTTTGTCAGCATCAACGTTGCTCACCAAAATATACCGAGTGTTTCCACCCTCATTCAGAGCCAGCATATACCGTGCAGAAAGATGGTTTTTCGCATGCTCAGGTTGGTCAAGCTGCAGCGTATCGGGTATAAAGTTTTGCGAGTACTCAATTTTATCTCTCGCAGGCAGTGTAAGGCCCCGAGGCAATACAGCACCTAACATGTCAAAATCTCTCTTTTCAAATAAAAGATTCACATTGTAGCTGTTTTTAGATCCATCAAGCGGTGCAACAAGCTCCTCATAAGCCTTAATCGCAGGAGCTTTCACCCCTTCAAGCTCAAGCTGTTTTTCCTCTTCAGCCTCCTGTTCATCTTCAAGCTCTACTTCGGCCTCTAGTTCGGCTTCTTTTTCAACCTCTGCCTCTCGCTCTGCCTCAACCTCGTTTTCTTGAGCCGGATCAACTCCACGGATTTTTGTTGGGAGATCCTTCAGATTTACACATTTATCTAAGGCCCCCCGCAATGCCTCAAGAGACACCTTTTTGGCCTGATCAAGAGCTTGGGGCTTACTTGCTGCTTCTGGAACTATCAATGCAGCAAGTTGCAGCCGCAACTGTTCTGGCAAAGATACATCATTCATCAAAGCACTAAGAGCTTTTGTGTAACGCTCTTTTTCATTTTGGACTGCAATCTCGCGGTCAATTTTCTTCTGGCCTGCAAGAAGCTCTTGAAAACGAGAATCCTTCTCCTCTTGAACAAGAACCTTTTTTACCTCAGGGTGATTAAATAATTTGAGTCTATCTTCTAAACTCACTGTATTATCAGTAAAAATGGCTCGTAGCGGCTTTTCAAAAGCATCTCGCATCTTGTATCTTGCGGCAGCCCAATTTTTATCAAGCTCCACCTTAGCAAGGTTTGCGGCAAAATATCGCAGACACGACTGTGAGTCTGGAACAAATGTTTCACTAAAGCACTCGTGTAAAACAAGTAGCGATGGGGTTTCGTGTTTGTTATAAAGATCTATAGCGTCAGCTAAATTTTTATTAAGCTCTTCAGTAAGTTCAACCCCCTCTATCTCCTTAAAAAATGCATCTTTATTAATTTGCTTACCTGCTGTAAAGCCCGCTGCACTTACAGAAGAGAGTAAACTCTTAAGAATCGACTGAGCCATGTGACTCTTTACTTCAACCGACATTTTATAACTTACACTTTGACCTTCTAAAATTTTACGCATGCGAAAGGCACTTTGCAAAACATCACGCAAAGTCATATCCTTTCGCACCGTCATCATCGCTTTTGCCGTTGCTTTCTGCGGTATATTTGTTCCCGTTTCGTTCTTACTTCTAATGATAGTAAGCCTTTTTTCAGGAGAGTCTTTCAGCCGTGAAAACTCAAATGGCACAACGCTTAACGAGCGATCTTCATTTTTTTGTAAACATACGAGGTTATTGTCAGCATCGTGGTAAACGACACCTTCAATATCAGCCCTTTTGCCATCTTTTTCACACTCTTGAAGTAGCCTTTGTGCAAAGTTTTCAAGCTTTTCTTCCTTTAGCCAGTTTCCGCTATCAATACAGACATAGTATTCCGGATCCATAAACTGCTGAATAACTTCTTCGGCCGGCTTTTGTTCTTTTGTCAAAGAGGTCACTGTAGCAGCACCGCTTACAAAGGCTCTGTCCATGGCTGCAATAGTAGTACCATCTGTCCCCTTTTCTGCAATTGCCTGCATAGATGGAGCAAGTATTGCCGCGTGCATTGTACCTGTGTAGCCAAGAGATTGCTGGCTACTTCCTACAAGAGTTTGTGGCGTGCTCGTTACGTTTTGATTGTAAACTGTATTTTGTTCAAATAGATGCCCTTTGCAAAATTCAAGTATTGACTTTCTGTCTTTACTAATAGCCTTTTGGAAGGCCTCCACAACAGCTGGAAAATCTTTCGAACGAGGATCTGTAAGAAAACTAAGCCCCTTTGTAAGCCCTGGTAGGTTCATCACGCGAGTGAAATCACCATATTTTTCTGTTTGATCTAACTTAAGCCCTACAGAATCGCTCATTTCCTTTTTAGCACTGGCCTGCCATTTTATAAGCAGCTCTTCGGCATCCTTAAGAGGAATGCCATTATAAAGATAGTACTGTACTGAATAGATAATCTTCTCATGGGGATCAGCATACATCGTAGGTTTGGGGGCATCCGGCGCAGAATAGGGCCTTGCTACATATTTTCGCTTTGCAGGATTTTCGACATCTAAAAGAGGATCCTTGCCGTAATTTGCCTTACACTCCTTAAGAAGCGATGTAGGTAAAACATTTGTAATCACATGAGCCACTGAACCCAAAAGTTTCTGGGCTGTTTCGTCCGTGATAGCACCCTCTATCCATTTTTTATCAGCCTCACTTACCTCTTTTTGGATAATAAATCGCTCAATTTTTTTGCTACTCTCGGGATTTTTGAGTAGTTCCCTAAAGGCTGAGTGCTGCTGTAACCGAGCTAATGCCTTCTCAACAAGCTTTGGCTGCACTTTATCAGTATAAAGCTGTTCATTTATCTCAACTCCCCGACGTACAATGGGGTCCCCCGGATTCCGTCTCATAGCGTTGACAAAGTCAATGGAGACTTCATCATTAAGATCGGCATCTTCAGCAAGGTCCAATAAAAGATCAGTTAAAAAAATAGATCTAACAAAGGCCTGACTTTTATCTTCGTGGGCATCAAATACCTGTGCCATTCCAATAGGGCGCTTAAAAACAATATTCGGATTCATGACCATGTCAATTTCATCAATTTGAACTGACTCATGCTTCTGTAAAAAATCACAAACACTACATATTTTTTCAGTGCGCTCTTTTAGCTTGCTGTCGTAGCCATCACCTTGCAGCTCTGCAAGTTTAGCTTCGAGCTTTTCAACTTTTTCTTTCCTCTTTGCCGCGCGATCTGCATGTCTTTGTTCAAACGCCTCTTTAGCTTGCAGCACCTCTTGCGTCTTTTGCTCATTGCCTTCAGCCTTTTCAAGCCTAATTCTGTAGACTTCTTTATTAGCAGAAAGAATTTCTTGATCCTTTACTTCAGTTTCTTCGGCTTGCTCTAGTTGCGCTTCAACTTCTATAATGCGATTTCGCTTAATAGATGGATCAGAAAGCGAATAAAAGGCTTCATAAAGGCTTGTAAGCATAGAATGCTTTTGGCGCGGAGATATAATCAGCGTACCGCCTTTTTCTTGGGTTTCCACCAATCTCTTTAACACCGTATCTAGGTACTCTGAGTCTTGAGAAAGCTCAATGTCATAAGGCAATGAAACAAGCATTTGATCTGCAGCTTTTCCTAAAATAACAGCAAGAGAATCTCGCACCGTTGGAAACAGTGACTCGGGCACCATAACTGTTGAGAGTGCCCCGGGATTTGCTAAAAGAATTGCCAAAAATGGCTGAATGACAGCCGTTTTACCAGCTCCCATAATCATCTGCAACACTAAGCTTTTGGCCGACACAATTCCATTTGCAAACTGTAAAATGTTTTGAACCTGATCTGATCGAAGCTTGATATCGAGTGCCGTTTCCAAAAATAAAAAGATCATCGCATTAGGATGATCAGGTGGATAGGCACGCGTTAAACCAAGCTGTAGCGCTAGGGCATTTTGCGAAGACTTTTTCAACTCTTTGAGTTGGCCAACTGCATCCTCGGCCTGTTTTCTCTTTAAGTCTCCAACTCCTGCAGCCTCACTTAGAGTCGATATTGCTTTTTGCAACTTCGCTTCATCACCTATCAACTTATCAACAGCTCCAATTGAGCGATTAAGCTGCTGCACAGCCTCCTTCTGAAAAAAGTATTTTTTTACAGCTTGTTGAAGGTTATTTCTACCCTCTTGAGTAAGTTCAGGATACTGTTTGGCGGCATATGCATCATAATCTTTTCTTGCGCACATAAAACCAATTTCTTCGATTGTAGGATAAAAAAGGCTTCGTGTGGCATAAGCAGTAGCTTTTGCTGAGTCTGTACTCAAAGCTTGCGCTAAGGTATTTACAATCAATGTTTCTTGGTGAGCAAATAGCTTGAGCTCTTTTTCAAGCTCAGTCTTTAGCGCATCTTTTAGTGATGAAGGATCTTTTTTATCAACCCACGTATAGATACCACCACCAGGTAATTTTACTTGGGCTACCTTAATGTCCTCAGATGCCTCTTTGAACTTTTGCTTAGTCACCTCTTCAGTGCCGACTTCTGGGCTATTTGCTGGAAGCAACTCTTTTCGTTCTACCTCAGGCCTTACCCTTTGCTCTTGAATAAAATAGGTGTCTCGCAATTTCTTGGTAACACCGCGATCTTCAACCATAGTTTTCATTGCCGCCAATGGATAGAGGGTTTTATTTATATCTTCTCTACCCATATTTTCTTCCAGACGAGCCAAAAGGCTACCTACAGCCGTGCCCACCTCATCATTGCCATGGCACTGCTTGATTGTTGTAAGCGCTTCAAGAAGACCGCTACTTTCTGCTGCCCTTTTAGAAGTAACAGTTATGGCTTCCTGTACAATGTAGGGTGCATATCTTGAAAATTCCTTCAAATCAACATTGCGTGGATTAAATGGAAAGCCTCCACTTTGCCTGGAAGATGCATAAACAATACTTGGCTGAATAAGTGTCTTACCAAAGTGCTTGCTAAGTTCCAATGTATTCAGAATACCGATTGCCTTTTGGCGTACAGCCGGCTCCTGAGTAAATTCTAATACGGCACACAAGGCTGATACATACTTTTGTTTATCTACCGTTGGAAGATCTAGCGCTTTACATTTTTGTTCAATAGTGTCTAGATCTTTAATAAACTGATCATCGGATGCATCGCGTGGATCGAAAGTAAATAATTCCTTATATACGATCACTGAAGGCGAAACTGCCACCTGCGCTTTAGGAACAACAGCTTCTTGAAGCTTTTCAGCACTCGTTTGCTCTTTTAGTACGCGCATACGCTCTTGCAGCCTGACAGTAGGGTCTTGCTCAAAAATCTCAATTTGAGGATTTTTTGCTTCTAGATAACGCTGGTTTCTATATGCATTTACAATATTTTCCAACACAAGCAATTCAGCAGATGGTGCAAGTGGATTTTTCTCTGCAACAGCGGAAAGGTAAAGCTCCGCAAAATTCAGCTCTTTAGCGAGATCATCAACACTTGGGGGCTCAATTTTTTTGCGAGGATCTTCTTTTAAAGCCTCTTTTGGAAACTGCTCTTCATTTTGTTTCATAAGATACAAAGCGTGCATCTTTAACTTGATCTCACGAGCAGTGAGTCTTTCTGCCCCAGAGGGTTCAGCTATTGTCTTTAAAAGCTCCAACTCCTGCCTACATTCGTCTCTAAAAGCTTTTTCATAAGAGCTACCACTTAGTTTTTCAGCTCTAACATCAAAGTCAGCGCGCGTTGCAAGCTTTCTTGACGTCACCTGGGCTTCTATTGAATAAAGCAGCCCCTCAGCTTGGTCGATATTACCTTTAGCCAAGAAGAGGTTTGCAAGGAAATAACGAGCTTCTAAGGTTGTTGGCACAAGAGCATCTTTAACAAGAGACACTTCAACCATTCGTCCAAATTCGTCTTTTGGACGGAAGTTATATGTTCCATCATTTTTAAGATCCCACAAAGGGAATAATACTTTTTTATCTTTAGTTACAGGATTTTCAAGTACTAAAAACCCACCTTCTTGCTCGAGCTGCGGAACAAACTGCTCTTTAGAAACAACCCATCCCTTCATGCCTTTTGGAGAAAAGCTTCCATTATGTCTTTCTAAGGTAATTCCTAAGCGACTAAATTCTATTTCTTGAATCTCCAGCTGCTTATTCATCCAATAAAACGTAGTGCCTGCATATTCGAAAGCATTGAGCATCGAATCTTTCGATGGCACACCCAACTCTCTCGTAATAAAATGCTTGTCACCCTTTGTCTTATCTATCTTCAAGGAATCTAAAAGAGCATTTGCCGTTATGCGAACTTGTGGATCAATGGTAAATTGCAAAACAGCAAATAAAGCATTCACATATTTCTCTTTATCTACGTGCTCAGACTTCTCACAATTTTCCTTGATGACTTTTAGTTGATCACTAAAATCCTGAACATCTCGAGGATCAACCCGAAAAAGTTTTTTGAATGCTCTTATAGGAATAGGAATTTTCGTGATCTTCTGGTCCTTATCAGTCTCAAAGACAGGTTCAAGCGTGTTTTTATCGACAAGGTAAACCCTTTTCTTATCCGGATCTGCCCACTGATGGTATTGTTCTAAAAGTTCATGATTTTTGAACTCTACTTTTGGATAGAGATGATGGTGCCATTCGTCCTTAACTTCAGCTGACACAAAGACATCATTGCCTATTACTTTAAAATAGAGGTCATGCTCTTTGTCAAAAATGCAGCATGTAGAGCCTTCCATATAGCAGCGCAAAGCTGAGCAAGCAACAACATCCTTAAAGAGCTTTTGTTGACAAAGAAGCTCTGCTATGCGACTTGGTACGCTATTAGTATACTGACGAGCAAAGTCTGGATCAGTTGAACTAATTGTTGCATCAGTAAGTGAAAGTATAGTCTTTCCCCCTGCTGTCTTAAAAACCCCGTCATTTCCTGCTTCAAAGGTTGCATTAGCAAAAACAGAAAACATCGATCCCAAAAGCTCTGGTGCGACTTTGTCAAGCGACTGGGCCATTACCTTAGGGTCTACTGCAGCAAGATGCTCTTTCATCTTGGGCGCTGCTTTTGCAGCATCGCTACGTCGAGCAGCAGAAAGCCTACTTTCTTCATTTAAAGGATAGCGATCCTTTAATACCCTTGCCAAAAGGCCATAAGTAAAAAGTTTTTGTTCTTCAGCAGTTTCTGTTTTACCACTAAATAAAAGTCCAGAAGCTGCTACTGCTGCCTCAAAAACAACAGGTAGCTGCTCTTCATATTTATGTTCTGCAAAAGTTTTTATAAAACCACAAAGATCCTCTGCTGACAAAATAGGTGGCGTTTTTTCGGGCAAAGGGAAGCGGTTAAGGTAGTTTTGAATATTCGCCGCAATCCAGATAACGTCCGCATAGGTCTCTATTGCCTCAGCAGATAGGTCTTTGTCATCTTTGAGGCGCGCAGCACTATCGATTACATCATGAAAAAGAGATCGCAGCCTGTCAGCAACAAGTCCTTGAGTACGCTCATTTTGAAAAGCCTCAAGAAGAAGATCCGATTCAAAAAGAAGAGCATGAAAAAGCAGCCTTGAATCAGACTCGAAGAGTTTTTTTGGATTTTCCTGAAAATAGCTTATAGTGGAATCGATCTGCATTCCCTTGGCACAGTGCAGCTGACAAAGATCGCGAATTTCATCTTTCAACGGAATATTACGTCCTCGAACCGCCTTCCAACCAGCCTTTACAGCGCCAACGAGACCCTTTTGATATACGGCTTTTGCCCCAGACCATACACCCCCAGCAACAGCTACAGCAGCACCACCAGCACGACGTAGCATTGAAGGAGCTTTGTTATCATTAGGAAGCGCCCTGGCAATGCCCTGGCCTACAACGTTCGGGATATGAAGTTCCTGAAGGTGTGTTGCACCTTCTTGATAGGGCACGCTATATATGTGACTGTAGACGCGCCAGCGATCTTCATCTACTAACTCATCTGAGTAAAAATCTGGGCGCTGCACCTTTTCATCAAACGAGGCATCACTAAGATCCCCGATGATAAGCTGCATTGCATCATTAATCCCAATTGGGATTGTGGAAGGCATTGCTCCATCAGTTTTATAAAATATATTTCGCGCTAAAATACTCATTTCTGAATATGCACGAAACTCTGCTGGCAAAGGATCAGATACCCCGTTAAGTTTTTTCTGAAAAAGTTGTGGCTGGTTAGCCAGAAAAAATGCTGCTACTTCCTGAGGCTTCCAGGGAGCGCTGGCATGTGGCAGTGCATGACCTTGAGGCTTTTGACCCCATGGCGCCCATGCATCGGCCCATTTTTCAGGCGCTCTATCTGCTTCACCAACACCCCAGGGCCAAAAATCGGGATCTGTGCGAACGTTTCTTGTGATACCTCCTAATTGCCAGGAAGAAGAATCACCTATAGCTTGCCTATTACCGCCATTTATTCCCTGAACCGCGTGCGCAATAAAAGTTACTTGCTCTTCGATTTGTTGATCCAACACGGCAATTTCTGCTTCTAATCTCCTAATTTCTTCATTACCCTTAGTCAATGCCTCGTTCAATGCATCAATTTTTTCGTTTCGTTTAGCCTCTAAAGCCTCTCTATCTTTGGCTTGTGCCCTCGTTTCCCTTTTCTCTGTGCCAACAAGCTTCTGCCCTATCTTAGTTGCTAACCCCTTTGCACCGGCTTTTACTTTTCCCAGTGTACTTATTTGCCCACCAAGCTCTAGAATCTCCTTTTCTAGAGTTTCTCCTCTTGATTTTACAGCTGCTAGCTCCTCCTCGAGAGGCGCTTTTGCTTGTTCAAGCCTAGCCTTTTCCTTCTCATAGGATGTAACTTTATCTATTTCTTCTTTCACTTGCAGGGCAATGAGCGCATCTTGATTTTTTCGATCTACAGCAATACTTTCACGAACCATTTTTGCCATGGCAAAATCTGGATGGCGTATCCATGATTTAATACCCTCCGCAAGGCCGTTGCCTAATTGCATCTCTTGCTTCTCAAAAGACGCTGTAATAAAGCTATCTGCTAAAACCTTATTTTCCCCACTTAGACCCTCTCGAAGTTGAAGGATTTCTTTAAAACATGAGGCCCAAAAAGGATCTGAGGTTCTAAGAGCAGCTACATGCTGGTAGACTGTACCAGTTGCAAGATTAGAGAAAACTTTATGAGAAACAACAGCTTGCTCATGAGCTAATTTTTGAAACGCCTGCTCGAACATATAGCATGCCGCAAGAAATGCGCCATAAAGCTCACTATTTGTGCCATTTGCATTATGAGCATTTATTTTTTCAGAAAGATTGCTAATAACCTCTTGTAAGCTCTTCATTGCCTCTTGAGGGTTTTCAAAGGGCATCTCGCCTAATGCCTTTATAGAACCCACTTTCTTAAAAAAGCAGTCGGTAATGTAAAAGTATGCACCTGTTGTAGCATCTAGCTTAGCAAGCTGTTGCAAGGCAACTTCAGCAGGTTGATTTTTTATAGCATTCAGCACCTGTTGCTCTTGCTTACTCATAGGATCAGGTTGGAACTCATCTGCCTCAGCTGTTGTGGCATCAGCTGGCGCTGTTTTCCACTGAGAAGGCTCAAGGCTAAGCGGACCTGCTACTGATATTTTCGTAGAAAACTCGCCTGTATATAATTGCCGCTGACATGCGATAAGTTTTTGCTCTAGCCTATCAAGAAGGTCTGCATGCAAAGCTAAAACTGAATCAGCCCCTTCAACCCCTCTAAGGCGCGCTGAGGCTTCGATAAAGGCAGACATTACAGTATTTGCCAAACTTCGCGTTGCTGGATAGTTCTCTTTGGTAATGTCTTTTCTGACAAGCTTTGTAAGATCATTTTCGAAGTTTTTAAGAACATGAAGATCAAATTGGGAACGAAAAGCTTTAGCATCTTGCTCTTGGGGCATGCTGCTTGAAAGCGCCGCCAGCAATGAGCGCGAAGCTGTTGTTCCTGGCATCTCAGGACGTAATAGATGATGGATGTGGCCGGCACTTTGTTCAGGCATCCCAAGCTGATCTAGAACATTTACTTTAAAGTATTCATCTGGATTTTCTACTCCAGCTGCTCTAAGCGCTATAAGAGCCTCGAGCACCGTTGGCTTCGATTTTTCAACAGCTCCAGACTGTGCAAAAAAGTTTTGCACACCACTCATAAAACCGGAAGTTTTGAACAAGGTGTCACTTGATACATCTGGAATTTCAAAATAGCCTCTGGCAGCATCCATTGTAGATGTAAGCTCGGATGGCTGATTTGATTCAGGTTCCTGATTGTAGATTTTAAGTGTATACATACCATTAGTTTGCGGCTCAACTGTTACAACCATTGGACAGCCCTCATAACCACCCAAAAGAAGGCACTTGTCACTTGTTTCTATAGTTACTTTTAGATCATTTGGCGTATGTACTTGAGAAAGATCGATAGCTGCATTCAAAAGAGTGGATAATTTTTGATTAGGGTGAGCCTCCAAATAGCTCTGGAGAGCACCTTTAACAGCTGCAAACTTCATGGTATCATCACCGCGACTAAAGGCACTTCCAAGGAAACTCGCATAGTTTTCTGCCACAAAAGTTGGACTATAACTCTCCGCCCCCCCCCCTGTAAGGGCGCAAGCTTCCCAAGTGCCTGACGAACAATATCCATACTTTCTTTAGGAAGAGTGCGGGTAAGCATTTGCCTGATAGCAGTTAGTAAAGGCGCTCGATTACCACTTTGCAGCTCACGTACAATAGTCCCTTCGTTTCCCGATGAACCAATAGCATCGACCACAACATCAATTTCATCATCACTCAAATATTGATTAAGAGATTCTGAAAGAGTTTTAACCGCTTTATAACTATCTGCATGAGTAGCCTTATATTGAGGCTTATAGGCTTCATACACACTTTGAACAGATTCTGAGTAGAGTGGAAATTTGTCGGTTACATTTTCTAGTGGTGCAGTAAAAGACTCTTGAGAATCAGCATGAGTAAACACCTTCCCTCTAGATGTTTCAACACGCGTTTGGAGCTGCTGTAAGTACATTTTAAGGTCGGCGATACTGTCTTTAAGATCTTCGCCTGGATGTCCAGGATGTCTTTCTGAAGGTTTTATCCCCAAATTTAGGGCAAGCTTATCAAGCTCATCTAAATTATCCAGTGGTAGTTTACTAAAAATATCATGATAAATCCGACTTGCTCTCTCGAGGTTTTCATTAATATTAAATGTGGTATCGGACTTGCCCTTAAACCAAGAAACTACTCGCATCCAGGCGCCGCGAAGACTATATTTCTTTACAAACTCTAACTTGTTGCCTATGTGAACAAGAAAAATATTCGTATATTTATCTTTACCTACAGAAGCCTTGTTTTTTTCATATGATTTACAAAATTCGTAAGCTGCTTCTATATCTTGAAAATTAAACTCTTTATTGCCGCTGACAGGAGATATTGTCAAATGTTGTGTTTCCAAAAAAGATTGCACCCTAATTTCTAGTTAATAATTAAGCTGTTTTTTCTTGAATTTCGACCTCCTCACCATTCTTAAATTGCACCCCTTGGATGATCTTCACCATATGTTTG
>JBGSSB010000065.1:0-14022 GCA_041737255.1 Chlamydiales bacterium
CAAACATATGGTGAAGATCATCCAAGGGGTGCAATTTAAGAATGGTGAGGAGGTCGAAATTCAAGAAAAAACAGCTTAATTATTAACTAGAAATTAGGGTGCAATCTTTTTTGGAAACACAACATTTGACAATATCTCCCAAGCTTGCCAAAGGGGCTATATCCGATAGCTTTCTTTACCCCTTCATGAACAATCGTATTAATATTGTTTACAGTTCCTAGGCCATTCGAGGGGTTGGGCTCTTTGAAGCTTTCGTGTTCTTTAGATGACTCAGAATCAACGGCTTTAGCATGCGAGCTTGCGCCTTTTTTATTTGATTTTTTTGCTTCTTCATGATCAGTTGAGTTTTCTTTAACTGCGGGAACAGGAGTCTCATTTTTTTTATCTTTTGGAGCAGTTTTAGCCGACTCCGCTTTAGGTTTAGGATTAGCGCGTGGAGAAATACGTCTATTTTGTTTAGGCTCATGTATTTTAAAGACTGGCTGATTATTTACAGTTGCTGCAACTGCGCCATTAAAACCAACCTGAACGCCTATGATCACTGGTTTTTGGCCGTCTGATACTTTATTAACTTCATTTAAAACATTTTTTAGAGGCCTCGTGACTTCTCGCCATATTTTTTGACCACCATGAGGTTTATAGACAAAATGATCTGTAGTTGCACCAGTCAGCAGTTCATAGGTTTTTCCAGCAACATCATTATACCATCTTCTTGAAGAATCATCCATGCATTCTAAAAAAACATGAGTATAGTGATCTCTTGCTGCGGGCTCAGTCTGCCCTGTAAGGTCCATTATAAATTTTGCCATCCCATTAGCGATGGCCAATTTTTCATTATTGGACGCTTTTGCCTTGTTTTCATGTTCTACATAGGCTTCATTAATCCATGCTACTATATCTTCCTCAGATACTATTTCCCCTTCAGCCACATTTATTGTATCTAAGTTCACATCAGACCAAACCTGGTTAACTTTAGAAACAAGTTCATCAACTGAATTTAGTTTACCTTGCTCTACCTGTGCATTTATAAAGGCTAAATCTTTAGCGACTCTCGCTTGAACAAGTGCGATTCCATTTTCTTGTAAAATAACAGTTTGCAATTCTCTCATTCGTTCTACAAGATAATCATCTGCATGCCTACCTGCTTGAGCCGCAGAAAAAGTGTCTATATTACGGTCTGAGTCAACAGGAGCAATGCTATAGCCATTTACTTGCCTACTGCATTCAAGAGAGATTTGGTCTTTATTGCCTTCTAACCCTTTATCCCGAGCGATATTTTTTGCATGATTTACAAGGACCTGAGGATCTTCGAGATCATTGGTAATTTGTTGATTTTTCTCTTTTAGACTTTGTTCGTATTCTACTGCTTTTTCATACTCAGTTTGTGCATTTTTTACCCTTTGACTATTATCTAAGCTTCTATTACGAACTTCAGTAATTCTTGCATTTACATTTGCACTAATGGTTTGAGAAGCTTTATTAGCAAGTTCACTAGTGAAAATAATGGTCACATCTTTAGCAGCTCTTGCTAAATAGTTATCAGAATTGGGGACACAGCTAACCACACTATCAGCTACTGTATGGAGCACCTTGCCCATAACCCACCAAGAAAAATTGTTCGCCATTCCTAAAATATCAACAGCTACTTGTGCACATTTTTCTAGTTTTGTTGATCCAGTCAATCTTGCCGCCCGAACCGCACCAACTTCAAACACAACCTTTGCCGCCCCAAGCGCTGTCGTCATTTGTAAAAGACGAAAGAGCTGTCTTTTATATTGAAAAAGGGTATATGCCTGTCCCACAACTGTAGGCTGATGATTTTGTGGAGCTGCTTTGTTTAAACCTATAATCTGACCAACATTCGAAGACATGGACACCCCTAAATTAAACATTAATAAAAACAAACTTTCCTATTGTTTAAAATCCCTGACTTTATAACAAGAAAAAAGTAAACTGCCGGATTTTTAGCTATTGTCCAGCCAAAAGAAGCTCCTTTTTAGACGGCCGCCTAAAATAAAGAATAACTCCAGTGTATAAAGAGAGCACTATTCGAGGCTACAGCGTGATACGCCGCTGCGATAATGGATACAAAATAGAGCCCTTGTTTGTAGAAAATGGATCGGTTGCTGAAGCACTTTTTTTGGTACTATATTCGAAAGTGAAATTGGGACCGATTTATTTAGACATTCCTGAAGTAAATAAAAAAGCCCTAGGACTTGTTACTAAAAGCATATACACTGTAGGATAATGGGCTATGACACTCTAGAGGTTAACGAACAGTTAGGCCTGCCAGTCGACGCAAGAACATTTGTTCTTGCAGGCCTCGTTTTAAAAAGGCAAAACATTAGCCACATAAGGCTATTAACAAATAACCCAAAAAAAGTAGCGGGGCTTACAAGTTGCGGAGTGCAGAGTGTGACCCCCGTAAATATTCCATCATTTCCAAATAAACTAAATCTTTTTTATTTACAGACAAAAGCAGAAAAACTACAACACTCTATTACCTTCACGAAAGAGCCCTCTGAATAAAAAGCGTTCTTTGCCTTGGTGAATTACTCTATTTTCGTTATTTGTGCGGAGGTCTACTCTGCGCCTCGAAGCCGGATATAACATCGAATAGCTCTTCGTCGATGCCATCTTTTCGAATTCGATGGAATGTGACATTAAGATTGGTCAGTAGTTCCTTGATGTTATTTTCAGCTCGTTGCATAGCCGCAAGACGACTAGCATTCTCGCTTGTGAGAGATTCAGCGCATGCCCGGTAAATGGAGGCAAAAAGATATTCGCGGATAAACACTTTTAGAGTGTCGCTTTTTTTTTCGATAAACTCAGGCAAGTTATTTGTTGACCAGGGAATCTCGATCAGCTTGTCTATCCAATTTTCGTCCAGCGGCAGCAATCGCTGACTGACGGGGGCGTAAGTCTCTCCGGATAGAGGCCGATTGTAAAAAAGATAAAGATCTGAAACCTCTTGATAATTCATAAGCCCTTGACTTGCGATAAGTATCTGACCAACAAGTGGAGTAATAGCTTTAACAGAATTTGGTACGACAAAAAGGTCAGCTTGCTGCAGGCCTGTACCTTCCAAACGAGCATGAACACGCTCACCAATAGATAAAACCGTAATTTTTCCTGGAAGGGCACTGAGCGTTTCAACTGCAAGATCGGCCACTATTTCGTTAAACTGCCCCACAAGCCCTTGGTCGGAACCAAAAACGACCGCCACAATTACCTTTTCATCGGGCTGTTTTGCTTTTGCAGCCGCCAATCTTGTTGTATCAACTCCACGAAAACAGAGACTAAGGCCAAGCTCTAATGTATGATAGTACTCATCTAATGCGTGCACCGATTGCTCAAATCGACTGATGTTTGAAGCTGCCAGGGACTTCATCGTGACAACTACAGATTGAAGATCGTTGGCCATTTTGATTTTGTTACGCAAGCTCAAGATGGTGTCGTGCATGAGTCATCCTTTTTGGTAGAGTTGTGATTTTCTCTATCCGCTTGCCCTTGGTTTTGCGCTTGCTTTTGTTCAAAATGGATAAGAGCTTGCTCAGCAAGTTCAATAATCACTTTGCGATCTTCATCCCGCAACTTTGGATCGGTTTCAAATCTATCGCACATATCTGAAGGAATACTTTCTGCTGCTTTGCGAAGAGACTTTTCTGCATCGGCCATATGTTTGAGAGGGATTTTATCAAACAGTCTCTCTTTCAATGCTAGCAAAACAACAATTTGTGCTGACATTGAAACTGGGGATAATTCTTGTTGTTTGAGACATGCGCGGATTCTCTTTCCATGCTCGATGATTTTTTGAGAGCTTTCATCCATACGGGCACCAAATCGTGCAAAGCTCTCAAGTTCTTCAAACTGTGCGTACGCAAGCTTAAGATCTCCTGTTACTGTACGGTATACCCCACGCTGAGCCTTGCCACCAACTCGGGAGACGGATTTACTTACGTCGATGGCAGGTAACACACCTAGCTCAAACAATGTTGGAGAGAGGTATATTTGCCCATCGGTAATCGAGATAAGATTTGTTGGGATATAGGCTGCAATGTTTTGGGCTTCAGTCTCAATGATAGGTAAGGCAGTAAGCGACCCTCCGCCTCGTTCCTCAATCAGATGGGTAGAACGCTCAAGCAAACGAGAATGAATGTAGAAGATATCTCCAGGAAAGGCCTCGCGTCCTGGAGGTCTTCTGAGCAAAAGTGAAAGCTCGCGATAAGAACGAGCATGCTGGGTAAGGTCATCGTAAACAATTAATACATCACGTCCGGCTTCCATAAAGTACTCTGCTATGCTGGTTGCGGCGTAAGGAGCTATAAAGGTTAAACCAGGTGGATCATTTCCCTTGGTAACAACAACAACGGTATACTCCATCGCTCCTTTTTCACTCAAAATGGCAACACTCTTTGCCACTGACGAAGCGCGCTGGCCTATGGCACAGTAGACACATAGTACATTTTTTCCCTTCTGATTCAAAATGGTGTCTATTGCAATAGTCGTCTTACCGGTCTGACGGTCTCCCAAAATTAATTCTCGTTGGCCGCGCCCCACAGCGATGAGTGCATCTATCACTTTAATTCCAGTCTGTATTGGAACGCTGACTGCTGCACGATCCATAATACGTGCTGCCGGGCGCTCGATAGGTAGACGCGAACTAGCGATTATGGGCCCTTTTGCATCAAGCGGCACTGCGAGTGGATCGATGACACGTCCTAGCAATTCCTCGCCAACAGCTACATCAACAACCCGTCCTGTGCGTAAAACTTCATCGCCCGCATGCAAATGAGAGTAGTAGCCAAGAAGTACGACGCCTATTTCATCCTCGTCAATGTTAAACGCAATACCATATACACCACCTCGAAATTCAAGAAGCTCCTCATAGCCAACGTTAGGAAGGCCTGATACGGTAGCGATGCCTGCAGAAACGCTTGTGATAGTGCCCACCTCATGTGGCACCATCTTCGGGACAAAGGCTTCAACAGCTTTATTTATTCCAGCGAAGGTACTATCGTAGGTTTTTTGTAGAGAGTCACCCGTACTATTCATTTTGCCTGATTATTTATTCTTTAGGTTTGCTTTCATGCCCTGACCGCTTACCAGTAGCTCTTTAACACTGCTGTCCAAAGATATGAGATAATCTGAGATACTCCAAGCTATCTTTTGTCCATTCGTAGTAAGAGAAATTCCACAAATAAGTTCTGGTTTAGTTTCAAAGCAAACGTGGATCTTATCTGAAAACATTTCGTTGAGGATCTGTTCTATCGCATTGCGTTGCTTGTCAGATAACGCAAAAGCACTGCTTATAACCGACGATTCAGACGATTTTGTAAGTATTTTGGCCAGCTCTTCCTTCTTTTCCCCATCAAGGTCACGCAACTGCTGCATGAAGGCCTCGCTCATTTGTTCTTCAAGCGCTATTCCAGCCAGATCTTGAAGAACCTTCCGCGAAACTGAAAATACTTCCTCTCTCGTCTTTCGTGAAATCGTTTCGTTCAGAAGCTGCTGCTCTCTTTGAAGCGCACTCAATCTTTGCTTTCGTAAATCTTCTGACTCTTTACGTGCTTCGTTAACAATTCGTTGACTCTCCGCTTTTGCCTCATCTTGGGCTTTTTTTAAGAGGTCATTACGTTGTTTGTCAAATGTATCGTTCTTAGCCTGAAACTTATCGAATTCTTTTTTCGCCTCAGTTTTTTCAGCTTCGGCATCAGAAATTTTCGTGGCAATAATTTTCTCTCTTGCATCAATAGCATGAAGAATTGGCTTATACAAAAAATGTTGCATCAGCCATACCAGGATTATAAAATTTACCATTTGTGCGCAGATAGTAAACCAGTCGATAAGCATGAATTATTGTCCTGCAGCTGTATTGATAAAGTAGTTCCAAAATGGATTGGCGAAAATAAGAATCATCGAGACTACAAAGCAGTAGATGGCTGTAGACTCAATCATCGCAAGCCCTACAAATAACGTTCTAGTTATAGTAGCAGAAGCATCTGGTTGGCTAGCTAACGAACTCATGGCATTTGAAACAGCCTTCCCCTCTGCAAAAGCAGGAGCCATCGTGCCGAAGCCTGTAGTAATTCCTGCAGTGAAAATTGATACCACCGCGATAATTGTCATGCTATCCATTGCATCTCCTTGGTTTTTGCATTGTTTTTTTATTCTCCCGATTTTTGTTCATGTTCGGGTTCAATTTTACTCACACGTGTTGCTGCGGCAATATAAACTGTTGCCAAGATAGAAAATATATATGCCTGCAGCACACCCATAATCAGCCCGAGCGCCGTCATAAAGATAGGAAAAATAAGGGGTGTAATTATCAAAAGTATGCTGATGATCATTGCTCCACTCATCATATTGCCAAAAAGACGGACAGCCAGGGATATCGTACGCGAAATTTCACTGATAATGTTAAATGGAAGCATAAAGAAAGTTGGCTCTAAGTATGATTTTAGGTAACCAGCCAAACCTTTCTTCTTAATTCCAAAATAGGGTACGGCAATAAATACAGATAGGGCTATTGCTGTGGTGGTTGAAAGAGAACCTGTCGGAGATTCATAGCCAGGAATGACCGTACAAAGGCTTGCCGTTGCAATAAAGAGAAAGATAGTGCCAAGAAAGCTCAGGTACTTCTTTGCATGATGAATGCCAACATCTTGAATTTATTTTTCTATAGAGGTAATAATGAGCTCCAAAAGGTTTTGCCAACGCGAACGGCTAAAATCCCGAGAAAGTTTTCGTGTGATCAAATGTGCCCCTACAGTCATCAAGAGCATCAATGCCCATGTAAACACAATGGTAGCATTGAGCTTTAAAAACCCCTCTTGCCAAAAGATGATTTCATCTGAACTAAGGCGCATCTTTCGCCTCCTTTGTAGCTAACATTTGGCTCTCAACAGGCGGACCTACAAGCTTCGTGATGATATAACGAGCAACAACAAATCCCAAAAGAGACACCAAAAGATTCTCCCAATGACCGCCTGCAGCAAAATAAAATCCCGCAAGTACAATTCCTATTCGCAAGAAAAAGCTTACAAGAAATAAAAAGGCTGGCTGCTTAACTAAAACCCCTTTTTTAACTGTCCACCAAAGGCCGAAAAAGAAAATAACGCCTAGAACCATACCCTCAACAAACGGAAGTATTGTGTTAAAAATTTTAATCATCTTCCTCATCCCCCTCTCGTTCATCTTGAATAGCTTTATCTTCCTTCATCACCCAGTACCACGCGTTCAAACACCCAACGATTAAGCCTATTATCAGCAGCATCAATGTCCATGAATGAGTCCCTGCATAGTGTTTATCAATCCAAATACCCAGCATCGTGCCAACTAGCGTTGCTAGCGTGACTGACCAGCCGATCAAACCCATCATACCCAACCCAGACCAGACAGTGCTCGATACATGGCGCTCTGCCTTAAGCTTGAGTAAAGCTTTTTTTCTGATAGTGGTTTCAAGTGACTCGCTCGGTTTTTCGGGCTTCTCTTTAGGTTTTTCACTCATGATGAAACTCCGCAAGGCGTCGTATTAATCCACTTTCCATCTTTGCCAATACCGTACGAACTCCCATTTCACTCTCATCTAGCGCCAGAAACTCTCGCTTAACTGCCTCTTGCAATTGCACAAGATCTTTTCCAGATATAGCATTGCGCACACAAATGAGCACATCTTGACCGGTTTTGACTAATACTCCTTCATCCACGGCCACATACACCTCTTCATCTGCTTCTGTTTTATAGATCAAGATTCCCGGCACTAATGGCGTCACACAATCGAGTCGGCGAGGCAGAAGCCCAAATGATCCCTTATGAGTTTCAGCAACAACACTCAGCACATGAGGCACCTCGACAAACACCTGATAAGGCAGTAAAATTTTGAGATTAATGTGTAATTGCGACATTTTCAACCTCTACTACATCGCCTGACTCAGCTGAAGGGCTGAATTTTGTTTTTGCCTCATCTACAGCACCAATCATATAGAGTGCACTTTCTGGATAATCTTTGAATTCATCAGATAAAATCCGCTCACAACCATCTAAGGAATCCTTAAGAGTAACGAGTTTGCCTTTAAGTCCGGTAAACTGTTCGGTCGTAAAAAATGGCTGAGTCAAGAACCTCTCCAAGCGACGTGCACGGGCAACGACATTGCGGTCTTCTTGGGTCAGCTGTTCAAGGCCGAGCATGGCGATAATGTCTTTTAGTTCAGCGTATTGGGCAAGTGTCTTTCGGATTTCTTGCGCAATTCGATAATGGCGCTCACCCACAATACCTGGAGTTGCCAACTTGGAATTGGATTGCAGAGGATCGATCGCCGGATAAAGTCCCTCGCTGGCCATTTTGCGAGAAAGAACAATGGAAGATGAAAGATGAGAGAAGGTATGCACTGCTGCTGGATCGGTGAAGTCATCCGCAGGCACATAGACTGCCTGGATTGAGGTAATTGCCCCTGTATCTGTATTAGCGATACGCTCCTCCAGCTGAGAAAGCTCCGTACCCATAGTAGGCTGATAGCCCAGACGCGACGGCATCTGCCCCATTAATCCAGACACTTCTGAGCCAGCCTGAATGAAGCGAAAAATATTGTCGATAAGCAATAATACGTCGCGCCTTTCGTCATCGCGGAAATACTCAGCCATTGTAAGCGCAGCGTGGCAAACCCGGAAACGAGCACCTGGAGGTTCGTTCATTTGACCAAAGACCATTACCATTTTCGACAACACTCCGGCGGCTTTCATCTCACTATAAAGCTCTTCGCCTTCACGACAACGCTCTCCGATTCCACAAAAAATGCTCACCCCATCTTCGTGTTTGATCATATTATGTATCATTTCAGTTAGCAAAACTGTTTTACCAACACCTGCCCCCCCAAATAATCCAGCCTTTCCTCCTCGCTCCAGGGGAATAAGTACGTCAATGATTTTAATACCTGTTTCGAAAATTTCGGACTTTGTCGAACGATCTTCCAGAGATGGCGGGTCCCTATGTATGGAACGCCATTGGATATCAGATGGAGGCTCTTTGTTGTCTATCGCATTTCCAAATACATCAAACATCCGAGATAAAATGGAATTGCCGACAGGCGCCTTTAACATCCCCCCTGTATACTCCACCGACATATTACGAGCAAGACCGTGCGTAGGATTTAGAGCAATTCCTCTTAGTCGATGCGCATCAAGTTGCGCCAACACCTCAATGGATACTTTTCCCTCATTTGCAAGAAGTAAAGAGTATATAGGAGGCAAAGCTCCATCGAACTCTACATCCACAACGCTTCCGCGCACCGAAACTACTCTACCTAAATTTTGGCTCTTCACTGTTTTATGTTTCAGCATCCATATCCTTTAGCGTACAGTTGCAAATCTTCGGCATATCGTACTCACATTTTTGATGCAGCATTGGAGCTTTATGAATCGGCCCTAAATATATCTACAGGCAAAATATTCATAAAAATCCAAAGGTGATGCAATCCATATCATTTTCCTTATATATAAAGTCAGCTTAATGAGCTACGCTTCCTTTAAATCGCTGAGGCATACACATACTGCTCAAAGTAGGCTGTCAAAAACTTTCGATTTTTGATGTAAAAATTGGTTAAATTATACTTTTACATCTCTTCCGTTATGCGCACAATATTTTCGCCACGGCAGTCGGCGGCAGTTAGGAGCCCCGTATGTAGCGAAACAGAATGCGGGGTAAAAGAGAATAAAAATATCAAGCCCCGACAGAGACAATTGCAAAAGTGCCAATTATACCTTTTATCACTCAATCTTCTCCTGTTTGTTTTAGAGCTCGTCTAGAGCGACTTATTATAGCCCATTGCGACTGTAGGGAGCTGTAGGTGGTTAGAAAATAGATTTCGGAGCCCGTCTGAGAGCGATTCAAATACACATATATTTATTTCAATTTTACCAGAGCGTGTGATTGAATCGCCCTAATGAGGGCTCCAGGGTTGGTGTGCGACATTCCCACAGTTCCTTTAACGGTCACTGTGGGCTATAATAAGTCGTCCTGCGGACTCTAAAACAAAAAGAAAAAACCTACGCAATAAAAATTATCATTGGCACTTATTTAATTGTCTCAACTTGATTTGTTGACATATCGCATATGCATTTTTTACACTGCTCAACAATCTAATTGCCGTAGCACGTTTTAGGAGGCGACATGGAGAGAAACTTGGTTGGATATGCAGGTAATCCACCCCAGATTGCGTGGCCAAATCAGGCACGTATTGCGTTGAATTTTGTGATTAATTATGAAGAGGGATCTGAAAGGTGCGTTTTAGATGGGGATGAAGAATCAGAAAGCTACCTCACCGATTTTGAGCCAGTAAAGGGTCGTAACTTATCCACAGAGTCGATGTTTGAATATGGTTCACGAGTGGGTATATGGCGTCTTTTGCAGCTATTTGATAGTAAAAAGATTCCACTTACCTTTTTTGCAACTGGCTTGGCAGTCAAGAGAAACCCTCATTTCGCACAATATCTGCAAGAGAGCTCCCACGAGGTTGCAGGACATGGACTTCGCTGGATAAACTACCGCGACGTCGAAGAAGATAAAGAGCGTAGAGACATTAGGGAAACGCTTGATATCCTTGAAGCGTTGACAAAGAAGCAAGTAAAGGGCTGGTACACCGGAAGAAAGAGCATGAACACCCGAAAATTGATTATAGAACAAGGACTTCTTTATGATTCAGATAGTTATGCAGACGACCTTCCTTATTGGGTAAACAGCCATTTAGTGATCCCATACAGTTTAGATATAAATGATTGTCAGTATGCAAAGCCCTCCGGATTTAGTAGCGGCGAAGACTTTTACACCTACTTAAAGGCAGCCTTTGACTGCCTTTATCGCGAAGGAGGCAAGATGCTTACTATAGGACTGCATCCGAGAATATCAGGAAAGCCTGCACCATGTGAATTTTTGCGTAAGTTTGTTGAATATGTACAGCCATTTGATGTATGGATTTGTAAAAGAGAAGAGATTGCGGCAGAATGGAATACACAATTAGGAAAATGAAGCCCGAAGAAGTCCGGATTGCAACTGATTGGGCTGAAAAAGAGGGCTGGAATCCAGGATTAGAGGATGCTCGCTGCTTTTACGAGGCCGATCGTGAAGGTTTTTTTGTTGGGCTTGTAGATGGCGAACCAGTTGCAACAGGAGCGGCTGTTATCTATGACGATTACTTTGCTTTTTGCGGACTCTATATCGTCAAGCCCGAGTGGAGATCCCATGGCTATGGCATGCAGTTGACAGAGGCTCGCCTAAAGTATGTAGGAAACCGCATGACAGGTATTGACGGAGTACTTGAAAACGTCGAAAAATATAAGAAAATCGGATACGTCCCCGCGCATAAAAACATACGCTATGAACTTGCAAACATTCCCGCAGGAACCTGCTCAGAAAACATTGTACCTATTACGTCGCAAGATGTTGAGTTGCCAGATTTTAAGCTCTTGGACAGACGCTATTTTCCCGCAAAGAGAAACGCCTTCTTAAATTGCTGGCTAAAACAAGGTATAGCCCTAGGATATAAAGACAGCACTATTCGAGGCTACGGCGTGATACGCCGCTGCTATAATGGATATAAGATAGGCCCCTTATTTGCAGAAAATGGATCGATTGCTGAAGCACTATTTTTGGCACTATGTTCGAAAGTGAAATCGGGACCGATTTATTTAGACATTCCTGAGGTAAATAAGGAAGCCCTCGGACTTGTTACGAAATATAAGATGAAGCCCATGTTTGAAGTTATTAGAATGTATCGCAATGGAAAGCCTAAAATAGATCTAGAGGGTATTTTTGGCTTTACCACTTTCGAGATAGGCTAAAAGAATCCTCTAAGTGCATCTAAAAAATCAGTTGCAATTTTTTCGGTTTTTTCAATGATTTGAACGATCTGTCGCACCCGCTTTTGTCCGACCAAGAGGAAATGATTCCCCTCTATCGAATGCACCATCTGTCTGCTAAATACTTGAATCAGGGCAACCAGCTTACTCCACTCTTCCTTTGAAAGCTTGGCGATCTGTGCTTTCATAGGAGCAAGCAACCCATGATAAATTTTTCGTTCGTTAATGAAGCTCCAACTTGTGGCGTCAACAAGTGGATGATAAGGATCTGACTGCGCGTCACCTGAAATGCTTAAGACCAATGGAGCATTCCGATAGTCAAAGATAGCGCGATCTTTAATACATGCAGCCATATCTTCGTGCATGATCCCATCCGAATAGAGCAAAGAGGTTCCCATTAGGCAAACAGGAAAAGCCCCTAAGAATGCTTTTTCATATTCTTTACTATCCAATTCGTAGTTAAGCATAGCACTTAGCTGTTGTAGCCAATGTGAGTAGACCTTTTTTACAGAGATCAATCCATTGGGCTGGATATCGGCAACATCCACTACTTCTGTCGAAAAGAGAAGAGGAGGAGATCCCTCTAAAGAAACACTAAAGAGATGAGTAAGTTTTTTCTCTTGCGTCGCCTTATGAAAGCAGGTAACCAGCTGTCCTGCTGCACTCCAATGAACGGCTATCAGCCTTGAGAGCTCATGTTTTTTGCAAAGCTCATCAGCCAAAGTGGCAGCTGCACGGGCCCAATCATCCATTTTGACCTGCGGATAAAGCTGCGAATATACAGGGTGATCACTTGGATAGGAGATGGCAAAAAATGAATAGCCTTTTTCGTAAAAAGCCTCCGCCAAAAACTCCTTTGCCGAAATATTTGCTCCTTTATAGCCAATACGTCCGAGATGGCCCCAGCCCGGAAAAAAAACAATGAGGGGTTTGTCAACATTTCCCTTTTTAAAATAAGTAAGGAATTCAAAGCCCTCAAAGCTAAAAAGGGATTCGTTGGAAAATAAAGAGGTTGAACTTGAATTATCCATCAATTTTCTTGATACAGCAACTTATTATTAAGAACAATAAAAACAATTCCAAGAACCTGTATCGCATAAATAGCGTGTAAAAATATGGTTGACTGGTGAAAACGAATCATTTCACCGCCAATTTAAAAAGTAAAAGTTTACCAAATAGTTAAAATACTGTATAATTATCGCAAAATTTGTTTATAAATTAATTAAAATAACGAGATTTTATGACATTAATAGTACAAAATTACGCGCAAACAGCCAATCAACTACAGCTTCCATACCAAGATTTACACGTTTTTTCGCCAGCTGATAAAAAAATTTTATCACTGATAATGCAATTTTTACCGCTAACCGACCTTTATCATGAGCAACTAGCTTGTAAAAAATTTTTAGAGGCAGCCAACTATGACATAGTATGGGAGAGAAAAGCAGTAGAAGCTGAACTACCCTCAACCTATGCACCTAATCTATCAACAAAAGCACGTGTACGCCGCTTTATAAAAGAGTGTAGGGCAATTAAAGCTGCCTATCCGCAAGAATTATGCGAGGCATTTGGCGGAGCAAAAAATATCGTTCGCCTGCCCAAATTGAGCCCACTTAGAAAAAACACCCTAACCGGTTCGCTAAATTTTGTTAGCCCGTCAATGATGCTGGGAGCAAAAGTAAAACGCGGAATTACTGCCGACGGAAGACCCTTTATGAGCATTGCTGCAAAAATCATACCTCAATCTCCTGATGAGCCTGCAACAGTGAACGTTGTAACACTTTTTCGAAGATACCTCAACAATGACACTATATGGACATCTGAATCTCGAACCCTATCCTTTATCCCAAGAAGCCCCGATGGCATCCGACCACTCAATAGAGAAAGCTATGAATATATTGGAAAACTTCTTAGAGGTGAGCCTTGCACATACAATAATGTTGCCAATCACCATAGTGTAGTACTCACCAACCAACAAGAACACCTTGCAGGGGCTGAGTCCAATACCGTTCACTCAAACTGAAAACGTAACGATTCAAACGATGAAACGATCAAAACGATAGAAATATAAAAAACAAAACAGGCATCAGTTCCCAAAAATGAGCGATTTTTTTGAATTTTCATCGTTATTATCGTTATTATCGTTCTATCGTTTGAATCGTTGAGAGC
>JBGSSB010000086.1:0-20422 GCA_041737255.1 Chlamydiales bacterium
GTAGCAAATCTGTTCTTGAGCTTTAGCTCCCTGGAGTGCGTGCGCAGTATGCGTCGCTCTCAATTTCATCGTAAACTTTTACCTCGATAGATTCAAAGCAACACGCCCCTTTCTCTAGCCTCGAGTCTTTTTATGAAAAAGTCTCGGTTAAAAATGAGAGCGGTGCATTACTGCACCGACACTCCAGAGAGCTCCGCTCAAGGGCAAGTTTTGCATAAAAGCAATTCTTTGAAAAAGCCCTTAAATCAACCCCCTAGGCCCGCCCTATTATAGCTGCCATCTTTTATAAAATATGGCAATACACAACCCTTTTATCTGAAATCGTTACGAAGAATCTCGAGATTATTTTTTACTTGTTGGACAACGTCATCATATTGTAGCTCTCGGTCGAGTTAAAAAACTTTTAGCTTTCCCAAGAGGTGATTGCAGAAGTGACTTGACATCCTTTTTTGTTGTTTCTCCTGGCGTATGCATTTCATAATCTAACATCACCATGCGATGGTGTGGTTTTTACTTCTCCTGCACTTGTTGTTGTCTTTTTAACAGCTTTGATCTAGCAGCTACCTTCGTCTACTTTCTATCGCAAGTGGACTTTCCAAGAAAGTGATAAAGAACACACCAGCTAGCTAGTGCTTCATAAAGAGTAAAGAGCGCTAAACCAAGCACTATCCAACTTGAAGTGTAATAGGCTACTACAAAGAGTATAAATGAACAGATCGCCCTAAGGAGGCGATCTGTTGTTCCTATGTTTTTAGGACCCATTTGACTATTGACCCTGAAATTGAAAATTCTCTTCAGTAGCCTTTTGCTCTTCCCCATCTAGTGGTGGTGCAGGAGGAGGTACTGCGTCATCGGGTTTTTTATGTAAATCTTCTATAGATTTAATTTTTGTACGCTTTTCGTCGATGTTCCACTCACGTTTAATCATCTTCTGAACATCTTCGGCATCGATTGTTTCGAATTCCATAAGCATATCTGTCATCAAAATGAGGATATCTTGGTTTTCGTTAATAATCTGCTTCGATGTTTCATACGCTGTCTTAAGAATGTCCTTTACCTCTGCATCAATCTCTTGAGCTGTTGTCTCAGAGTAAAGCTTTGGCTTGTAGTTTGACATGCCAAGGTATTGACCATTGTCTGAGCGCTCATCGTATGTTACGGTACCTAGCCTTTCGCTCATACCCCATTCACATACCATACTTCTTGCAATCTGTGTAGCACGCTCAATATCTTGCTTAGCACCACTTGATACATCATGTACAAAGATCTCTTCAGCAGCTCTTCCACCCATAAGCACAGCAAGCTGGTCTAATAGCTCTGTTCTCCAGTAGCTTAGGCGATTTTTCTTTGGCAAAAACTGTGTTGAGCCAAGTGAGTAGCCTCGTGGAATAATGGTAACTTTATCTACAGCGTCACCATGCTTTACAAAGCAGCCAACTACTGCGTGACCTGACTCGTGAAAAGCTGTAGTCTTCTTTTCTTGTTCATCAATTTCCATATTGCGGCGCTCTTTGCCATACAACACCTTATCACGAGCTTCAAATACTTCTTTTGCTGTTACAACAGTTCTGTCGTTACGTGCTGCAAGTAATGCCGCTTCGTTAAGAAGGTTAGCTAAATCAGCACCAGAGCAACCCGGTGTGCTTCGTGCAAGCGTCATAAGGTCAACTGATGTATCCATCTTGATCTTGCGAGCATGAACCTTTAAAATTTCAAAGCGTCCCTTGATGTCTGGAAGCGGGATATACACCTGGCGGTCAAAACGACCCGGTCGAAGAAGCGCTTTATCCAACACGTCAGGACGGTTTGTAGCAGCAATAATTATGATACCTTCTGTTGTATCAAAGCCATCCATCTCTACTAAAAGTTGGTTTAATGTTTGCTCACGCTCATCGTGGCCACCACCTACACCACCACCTCTATGACGGCCTACGGCATCAATTTCGTCCATAAAGATAATGCAGGGAGCATTTTTCTTTGCTTCTTCAAACATCTTACGGATGCGGCTAGCACCAACACCCACAAACATCTCAACAAAGTCAGAACCTGAAATCGAAAAGAATGGGCAGTCAGCTTCGCCAGCAACAGCTTTGGCAACAAGTGTCTTACCAGTACCTGGAGAGCCAATACAAAGAACACCCTTTGGAATGCGGCCACCAAGAGCTGTAAATTTCTGTGGATTTTTCAAGAATTCTACAATTTCCTGAAGCTCTTCTAAACACTCATCGATACCGGCTACATCTTTAAAGGTAATTTTATTTGAACCTTTAGGGTAAAGACGAGCTGGAGACTTACTAAAGTCTAGAGCGCCAGATCCCATGCCCTTCATCTGACGAGAGAAGGCCAAATAGAGTAAAAAGAGAATCAAAAATACAGGAGCTATGCTTAATAAATAGCTCACATAATTAGGAGCGATCTCTTCACTCTTAAATGTTTTTTCTAAAACTTTATTTAACGGCTGATCAGGAGCTTTAAAGAAGGCACCCTTGTTTGTATCAAAGGCTTGCCACTCTTCTTTAGCATTAACAAACCACTGGTGAAAAAGCTCAGGGTCTTGTTTTTCAAGAGCACGAGTTGATAGCTCTTGGTCGTTAAAGAACCATATAGTTTCACTTACAGCCTGGCTTGCTTTGTTAAGCTTGCCTTTGTTGTCGTCAATTTTTTGATTTATCGCAGTTACTTGATCTAACGTATCTTTGTAGGCACGAACTGACCGTAGTTGAGTTAGGCGTATATGATCTTTCTGCTGGTTAAGTTGCTTAGTAATATCGCCAATTTGAACTAATGCACTAGCCACAGCTGTCTGTTTCAACCCTTGATCTTTTTGGTTTTGTACGTTAGCAAGGTTTGTATCAAGTGTTCTAAGCGTTTTTTTCATCTGCTCATCGCCAATACCTAGTAGTGGAGAGCGAAGATTGCGAACAAGAACTTGAAGTTCGTTAAGGCTTTCATCAGCTGTTTGCTTATGTACTTGTGATTCAATTTCAGCCAAAGATGCAAAACTTTTTTCAGGCAGTGTCTTAACAACTATGTGGTCGCGTCTTTCGGGGCTGTCAAAAAGCTCATCAAATACATTATAACCACCCTCTGGAATAGCCTGACCTGTAATGCGAAGAAACAAAGCTGCTGCATCTTCAACACGCTTATTTGTAACTCCTAACTGTGCCTGGAGGCGATTTTTATCTTGAGCAAGCTCGTGACTTTCATCCAACAGCTCTAAGTACTTATAGCGGTTTTTACCTTCGTCAGTAAGTCTGTCGCGAAAGCGGCCTGCAAATGTTACAAGATTAGATGCAGCTGCTGTCTTGCGGCTATCCTCAGGCTGAATTAAGTCGAGGTTAACTAAAGACTCTAGCTGATAGCTAAATGATACTCTTGCAACCTTTGTTTCAATGAAGTTTTGGATGACGATGAGAGCAAGTATTACCCCCATGACGATCAATACTAATGAATTGGAAAAGCTTTTTTTCGGTTCAGGTTTTTTTTCGTCGTTCATGATATCCCTAAAATTTTATTTGATGGTTTTTCCCATTCCTAGCATTTAGTCCTATTTTTTACCACCACAGAACATTCTATCATTAATTTTCTCTCTTTGCAAACCTTTCAGTGACGCTTTTTACCAGGCGCACCTGCAAACATGGCCCCTTCGTAAGCAAAGAGGGTTCCCCTGTGAGAAAATCTTCTATAATCAGCGATTTTTTACATAGAACCGGTACCTTTGAAACAAGAAATCGGGGGATTTTTTTTTCGTTTAAAAACCGCCCATATTCCTTTGTTCTTTTATCATTCAAGTAGCGCGTCATCTTTGGACTTGCCAAACAAAGTGTATATCCTTCTATTGGTAAATAGGTAGTTATTTCACCCTTCCATACATCAATAAAACTATTTTTCGGCTTCAGAGGTTGATCTAGGCGGGCTACATCTACGCTCCAATTCCCAAAAGAAAAACAGCCCTCATCTAGCTTTCGTGAGCCTTTTACATCAATTATTGACTCATCAACAAAAAATGCCCTACCCCTGTCTATAAACAAGCTGCCACTTGCCGATTCTAATTTTTTGTTTGCGTCGCAATTCTTTAAAAGAATCTCAGCTAGTTTAATTTGCTGCCTACTTAACATAACTGATTGATTTCTAATACAATAGCGCATTTCAACTAATGCTTCAGGAAGCTTTTCGTAATACACTCCCCATGGACCAACTACACCTTTTTCTAAATGTGGGGCACATTTTGCTGCTAGGTAGTAGTAGAGCTCTTCTGCCTCTTCGCCTACTGCGGCTAGAGATTGTTCAAATTCTTTACCGAATGCCTCTCGCAAGTAGGGGAAAATTTCTGTTCTTAGCCGCCCACGTAAAAATCTAGCCTCTAGATTGGTAGGATCCTGGAAATATTCAATTTTTTGTCCCTCTAGCCAATAAATAATTTCGTTTTTGCGATAAGTAAGTAAAGGACGCATCACACATAAGCCATCAATAAACCTAATCTTATGTATCCCGGCAAGTGACGTAAGGCTTGCGCCTTCTAACACCCGCTTAAAAACGGTCTCGCTGAGGTCACCTGCATGATGACCCAGTAAAATAGCTTGGGCATTACACTCTTTTGCCACCTTTGAAAAAAAAGAGTAGCGATCATGCCTACTTTGTTCCTCAACATTTCCCTTATATATAGAAGGATTTAACCTTGTAGTATGTAAAGGCAAGTTAAGGTGCTTGGCCTTTTTTTCAATTAATTCAGCCTCGCGATGCGACTCTTCTCTCCAACCGTGATCGACATGCACCAAGTGAATAGCCACTTTATTCCAAAGCAGTAATAGATGAAGCAAGCAGGTAGAATCAGGTCCGCCAGAAAGCCCAACTAAAATTGGAAGTTTTTGGTTAATGTTTTTTTCAAAAAAATCGAAAGCATCTTTTAGCATTAAAACTACTAAACCGGTTATACTGTTGGTAAATTAAACAATGTTCATAAGCTATAAGTATGCTCTTACCTCTTCTCTGGCGCTACCTTTTTTTGCAATATGGGAAAACCTTGGTGTTATCACTGCTCGGTTTCCTTATACTTTTACTCTCTACCAGGCTCGAAGATGCCGCAAAACTTGTGAGCTTGGGAACATCCCTAAGCACTGTCGCGCTTTATATTTTCTACCAAATCCCCTATGTTTTGCAAATTGCACTGCCAATTTCTACTCTTATCGGCGCACTCTATCTTTTTCAGCGCCTTTCAGCAAACAGCGAACTTACCGCAGCACGAGCCTCAGGGATCAGCCTTTTTGAGCTTATAGCTCCCCTTATGCTTTTTTCTGTTCTGATCGCGGTTTTATCTTTTCAGCTTTTCTTTGACTTAAGTGCAGACGCACACCTTAAAGCAAAACAGCTAGAGTATTCTATTCGCCAAATGCAACCCTTGGCTATATTACAAAACACCCGTATGCTCGACAACCGCGGCATAAAACTTGATATGAAAGGATCTCTTGTCTCAGACAAATATGCAACCGATTTTATAGTTGCTATGAGCGGAGGCCAAAAAGGTAATACCAAACTTATTTTGGTCAAAAAAGTAGCCTCAGACAACAACACACTTCACGGCGAAGATACCACCCTTATTACAACGAACAGAGCCGATGGCGAGGAAAACTTTGAAAATCTTATCATCGAAAATACAAAAGAAAATGCCACCTCTCTTGGAGAAATCGCCCTCGTCGCAAATAAAAAGCGTATGTGGAAAGCTGGCAACGATCTGCTAAGCTTACCACTACTGCTAACAAAGCGCAGTGAGCTAAATGTACGCGCTGACGACAAACTCACCCTCAAAAAGAGCCCGAAATCTTTACAAAGAAAAATGCGTAAAATCGATGCTGAGATTGTTCGTAGGCTTTCACTTGCTCTATCTATTATTACCTTTACTTTAGCTGGAGCGGCATTTGGCTGCTCGCTTGGTCGCATGCACAAAAAACGACGCTTCTTTTATGTTGTGGGACTAACAAGCCTCTTTTTGGTATGCTATCTAGCCGCAAAAGGTCTCGAAGAAAAACCCCTTACAGCAATCTGCCTCTACCTTGGCCCACACTTAGTACTTATTACAGCATCAATACGACGACTTAGCGCCATTCAAAGAGGAATAGAAGTATGATCTGGAAACGCTATTTCTACAAAGAAATTATTAAAACATTCTGTTTTTTGCTCTTTGGCTTTTTTGCCCTCTATATAACCATCGACATCATGACTCACCTCAAAGACCTAAGAGCTGGCAAAACATCCCTATCTGTCTGGATTCTCTACTACCTCTGCACTTTTTCCAGACGCATTGACGTACTGCTCCCCTTTGCTATTCTTATTGGCACCATACGAATACTCCTTACACTACAAGCAAGAAATGAGCTCGTCGCCCTTTTAGTTTGTGGCGTTCCCATGAAAACACTGATGCGCCCCTTTATAGTATGTGCCTGTGCAGCATCGCTTATACTCTACATAAACTTTGAGTTTTTCTTACCTCTAGCCCAACCCAAAGCGCTATCCATACAAGAAAATGACTTTGGCAAAAAAATATTACTACAAGAGCAACCTCAAGTACGCGAAGTTCTACTTAAAGATGCAACACGCATGTTCTATCGCGACTACGACCCTGTCATGCGACAGTTTTCTGACGTTTTTTGGATTGTAAGTATAGATAAAGTCTATCATATGAAAACCCTAAGCTGCATCAAAGAGAACCCCTTTGGAAGCAACGTAGACCTTATCAAGCGAGACAGAAGTGGTAAAATGCTTAAAGAAAACTCCTACCCCCTACTTGTTTTTACCAACATGCAGTTTGACGAAGAGTCTTTAAAAGAAAGCATTCAGCCACCTAAAGACCAAAGCATTACCACCCTTATCTCTCAAACCATACTCTATGGAAGGTCTACCTCAGATCGAGCAATTGACGTGCGCAGCTTTCTTATGTACAAACTAACATTTCCTCTGCTATGCATATTAGCTGTACTTGCCCCTGCATCATACTGCCTTAGCTTTAGGCGTGATATGCCCCATTTTATGATTTACCTTCTTTCTCTCGGAGCTCTTTTTTGCTTCTTTTTGCTCTTGCAGGTTGCTCTTGTTCTTGCTAAGAGCAGTGTAGCATCTCCGCTTGTTGCCATTGGCCTTCCTTGGCTTGTTGCAATAGCGGTTGTAGGCAAAAATTTTATGAGAGTCCTCCATGGAAAAGCTTGACATAAGCACCTGGGCAAACTGCCCCCTTGTTGTTGATCAAATCACTATAGACTCCCGACGCATACAGTCTAAAAACAGTCTCTTTGTAGCGCTTTCGGGATCAAACTTCGATGGCCATGATTTTGTCCGTGCCGCCTTTCGATCTGGCGCTAAAGCATGTCTTGTTCGCCACGACTATTCAGGGCCAGAAATAGCCGCTGATAAAATCCTGATTCGAACAAGCGACCCTTTGGCTACCCTACAGCAGATGGCAACTGCCTATCGCAAAACAATGAAAGCTACTGTAATAGCCGTAACGGGATCATTTGGCAAAACAATGCTTAAAGATCTGCTGGACAAACTATTTGCCAGGCAGTTTGCCACATGCGCAAGCCCGGAAAGCTTTAACAGCCAAATTGGTGTAGCGCTAAGTCTTCTAAAAATAAAAAGTCATCACCAATTTGCTATTATAGAAGCTGGCATATCAGAGCCAGGTGAGATGGACCGCCTTATACAGATGATCCAACCCGACCATGCCATCCTCACTAACCTCTCGGATGCAATTATAAACAGCGGCCTAGCAAATGAAAAGCTAAAGCTCTTACACAGCGTGCCAACAGGCAACTGGATAATTGCACCACAAAACAGCGCCCATTTTTTTAATGAAAAAAGTGTGGCACACTACTGGGATGCTTTGCCAAAGGTGCACCACTCATCTCGCGGCAACTTCGAAATACATTTTCCAACGGGCGAAAAAGCAGCCTTTAAAGTAGAGGGCGCACAAGGCTACGTCCATGACCTATTAAAAATGGCAACTACAACTGCGCAGCTAGCTCGCGTGATGCCTTCTGCAGTGATCGAAGGATTACAAAGCTATACACCAGAGCCCATGCGCATCGAAGTATTTAAGTCGCAACTTGGCACAACCTTTATCAACGACACCTACTCAGCAGACCCTATGTCGTGCGACATAGCACTTAAGCAAATGGAGCTCTTAGAAGACCCAGAAAATAAACTGAACGGCAAAAAAATATTCTTATTTGGGGGCTTACGCACAGATTGCGAGCCCCAAGAAAATGACATGGCAAGAGTTGCTCACTCTATTGCTAAGCACAAGATTACCCTCGTCATCATTTACCACCAAGAAAGCGCCTCGCACTTAGTGTCACACCTTACGCTTGCCTCGGCTACCACCGAAGTGATGGTGTGTAAAGATATAAAAGCTGCTCTTGAGCTTGCCAAAAAACAATACTCCCGCAATGACGTAGTACTTATAAAAGGCGCAACAAAACTTCCTATAAACGAACTTATTGAGCAGGTAGAAGAAAGCCCCCCTAACAACCAGGTCATCATAAACCTTGCGGTGATTCAGTCAAACATCGCAGAAATTCGCGCACGCTTACATCCTGAAACAAGAATCATGGTGATGGTAAAAGCCCTTGCCTACGGCACTGACGACGTGCGCATTGCGAAATTCCTAAAAACATGCGCTATCGATATTTTAGGTGTATCGTATGTTGATGAAGGACTGCAGATGAGACAAGCTGGCATAACAGAAAATATATTTGTTCTTAACGCCTCTGTCTGTGAAGCTAAAAAAGCCGTAAAGCACAACCTAGAAATAGGTGTGAGTGAGCCTGACCTTATCCTTGCACTCCAACAGCAGGCACAATCACAACACAAAAAAATTAAAGTGCATCTTCATGTTGACACAGGCATGAGCCGACTTGGCTGCCTTCCAAGCCAGGTACTACCACTTGCTAAAATAATAGTCTCTTCTCCAAACCTTATTTTTGAAGGTGTTTTCACCCATTTTGCCAGTGCAGACGACCCTAACGAAGATACCTTCACCCTTCACCAGGCAAAGCTTTTACAAAACGCCATCGATACATTAGAAGAGGCTGGCTACAGCCCGCGCTGGCGCCATGGCTGCAACTCTGCTGCAACCTTGCGCTTTGGCTTTTCACAGTTTAACATGATACGCCTTGGCCTTGCTGCCTACGGACTTCACGCTTCTGAAACATGCAAAAAAGCACACACCTTGCGTCCGGCAATATCACTTATCTCGCGCATTGTAGGCATTAACGAGCTAAAAAAAGGCGATACAATAAGTTATGGGCGCACAGCTGTTGTAGAGCAAGAATATGCCAAAATAGCCGTGTTACCTATTGGCTACTTTGATGGCCTGCACCGCAACTACAGCGGCAAGGGGTATGTAGCAATACTTGGCAAAAAAGCCAAAATGGTAGGGCGCATCTGCATGGACTATATGATGGTAGACATCACAGACATCCCTGACGCAAAAATTGGCGATCAAGCCCTTATCTTTGGTGAAGATGACACTGGTGACTACATAGCCCCCGAAGAGCTTGCAACCCTTGGCGGATCAATCGTACACGAGCTTATGACCTGCCTTGGCCCACGCATCCGCCGCTGCTTCATCTACGATGAGTCGCTACGCCCGCGTTAATATTGCTAAGGTCGATTGAATCACACTGTTGGGCCAAATTGAAATGAGCATAAAGCTAAGTCAAGCGCAAATGTGAAGTGTGAAGCCTGATCCCAATACCGTTCACTTAAGCTCTCAACGATCAAAACGATAGAACGATAATAACGATGAAAATTCAAAAAAAATCGCTCGTTTTTCGGAACTGATGCCTGTATTGTTTTTTATATTTCTATCGTTTTGATCGTTTCATCGTTTGAATCGTTAAGTTTTTTGTTTAAATGAGCAGTATTGAGCCTGACCCTGTTTGCCTTCTCTTGACAAACTCTTTTACAACCCGATTTCTAGAAACCAGGAACTTCAAGAGAATTTGCCTTTAAAGCTTTACGAACTAGGTTAACATAGTAATTATCATCCTCAAACGCTTCAATCGTGTTTACTTTAAACAGCATCCTTTCACTTAGATCGCTACCTAAAACTTTTTGACCCGCAACGTCAACTGGGCAAATGATATCATCTTCCTCTATACCTGAAAAATGGTCGTCGAAAAACAAAGAAAGGTGCCTTACCCCACAATTGGCGCCTCTGCTATCAAATATAAAAGGCTTGCCTGCTAGCGAATGGTAGCCATTAGCCGACCAAACGTTATAATCATCGGAAATTGCAAAATGCTCTTTTGATTCTAAAAATGTTCTAAAAATCTGATCGGTTCTGGCTATCACCCCACCACCCTCTAAACTTAATTTTCCTGCTGTAAAGCGGCCAATGCGAGTAATTTTAATACCATTTTCATGCGCACTTAATGCGTTTTTCACCATTTCAGTATCGCGCCCAAATGTACGCAATTTAACAACAAAAGTTACACCAGAGTTCCGAAGTCTCTCCATCAACGTAAAAACTGAGCGAAATACACTCGTTTTAAATTTCCTTGTATTCGGATCAAGTACTTTTTCTTTTAGCTCAGTAAACTTCCGTACAGCTCTTTCTTTTTTTGGATGATCTTGAACCTCAAGCCAACTAAACATCTCTTCTTTAAATTTTTTACTTACGTAAGTTGAGCCACAAGGCTTTAATTCTTCTGTAACATATCTTGTAAAAGACTTTGATTCCGACTGCCCACCCTTTTGGCCCCAATCCTCTTGGTAATGATCTGCAAAAATCGAAACAAGACTTTGTTCGTCACTACCCCTTTGAATAGAATCCTGAAATACCATAGTCCTATTAACATCAAAATCCATCAGTAATGTTAGTGGCTGCATAGCTTGTTCCATGTATAAAGTTATAAGAGTTACGCCTTATTATATACAATAATTTCTTAAATTTCAATATAATTTTTTATATACTGGTAATATTTAAAAATTAATGTATCTGACTTTTTTCACCCGGAAATCTACTTTATTATGCCTAAAGAAGCGGCCCCTCTCCTCTAGCATGCATCTCTAAAGCTTGCCTCACTGTGTAGCCCTCCCAGCGCTCGATCATTGCAATTTTTGCCTTAGGGATATGATCTCGAATGAGAGCCTTTTGCACATACGCTTTATCTATAACTTGATCGACCAAAGCATCTACTTCCCCATCGGCAGGTTTTTCTAAAGCTTTACTAACAGCATCTTCCATCCCAGCCACAACTTCAAAACGCCCATTTTCTTTTTTAGCCGCTAAAGCCTGCACCCCATTGTCATCTGTAATGTAAAATTTGTAATAAGTCACCACATCACTTTCTTTTACTTTCTTTAGGATTTCAGCCCTTTCATTTCGAACAGCTTCATATCCTTGCCGAATCGCAGCAAGAGGCACCACAGGATCATCTCCCTGCGATGATCTTACTAAAACACGATTAATAGAGGTCAGCAATGGAGTATCTATGTCCATCAACATCGCCTCTCCTTGCCGCTTACTTGCACGACCAATAACTTCTTCATCTACCTGACTTTTACTTGCCAAACGCATATCAATAATCATCGTCGCATGCACAGCCTCGTTGCCTAAAGCATCAGCATACTGAAAGGTTAAAGCTGACCCCTCCATATGAAGCTGCTCATGAGAAAGCTCTGGAGTCTGCTGCTTTAAGAGCCCTTTTATAGTGTCTGGATTGATTGCTCCCGATGGCATTCTATTTTCGTCTAGGGATCGTTCGAACTCAGAATCCTTCGCTATGCTATAGGTTTTTCCTGAACCCGTATTACCCCTAACTGCCCATACAGAAGGAAGCTCAGTATTCAGCCGCCTCGAAAGAGCAAGGGCTTTAACCATGTTTGTCTCTACAATCTTCGCATGTAGTTTTGCTCGCTCAGGAATCCAGTTGCTTTGTGTTTCCAAAAACTTCCAGTTTTCATAATTTTTTGGATCGAGTGTTTTAGTGTACACCTGAACTGTTGATAATTTCCCAACTTGCGCGATGCGCGTTCTTGCCGCGTAGCTCGAAACAGCAAACGATTCGTTTCTATGACTGCGAGCATTCTCCGCTACTCGCGCATGATCCCACAATTTTGCTGCTGCCAGATACTCTTCACAAGTATCTTTTGTAATAGGCAAATCATGTAACCCTGTTTTCCCTTGAAGAAATAAAAGCATTTCAGCTTCAGGTCCCTCAAATACTATTTTCCGATCACCTGCTAAAAACGCGGTCATTTTGCTTAGCATCGGGTTATATAGAGCCGCTTTTTCCTGAGGAATAATGGATCGAGTTCCTCTTCGAATGTATATTTTGGAACTTCTAATATTGCGTGGAGCTCTAACCGCTTCTTTATTTACGTAATAGTCCGTTGGTTTGAGCACTGCGGAGCTGCGTATAATTGCGTTGGCCTGAGAAAGAATTTTTCCTTCTATAGGACTCTTAAATTCTTTAATTTTAGAAGAAATTCTAGTAGCAAACGCCGTGTCATTTTGCGATAATTTCAAAATTTGGTCCGCCAAACAAGCTGCATCACCTTTATCCTTTGTCTTTTCAACAACGTGTCTTGCCAAATAGGCAACAAAATTTTCGTCGTTTTTTAATTCTTCAAATTTCCGGGGCTCTCGGATGCGCTCATCAGGGCTTGTAAAGGCCGAATAGTCTACCGACATATAAACTCCACAATGTTTTCCGAATTAAATCTCTCATCAAATGGTCAATTTAATAAGGCTCAAAATCAGCAGTTAAATAAAAATTTTGCACCGCTTCATCAGATGCAAATGATGGGGGAAGCATAACCCTATTTTTAACCTTTTCGTTATATACATCTAAAGTTAACTTCACTAAGGTAAAGTGCTCACCATTTTTTGCCGTAATCTTAATAACATCGGGCGGGGCTTTACCTAGTTGATCCATATTATCAATTTTAGACAGCTCCACAACCTTTCCCTTTGAAGTATCTAACCACTGGACGTGTGAATCAAAAATTTCAGGTCGTATCGCCACAGGATTCACTGGATTCCCCTCTAGAGATTCAACATAATAAACCTGATCATAGTGAAATATTGGACTAGATGCTGTCATTGAATGCCCTCACAATAAAATAATAAAAAATTACTGAACTCCATATCTTTTACGACCACCATTCTTGTTTGAATTTACGCCCTACGTAGATAAACTCATCAACTGGCACTTCTTTATCTTTAACTTTAACATAACTAATCTTATCACCCCCCTCTGCTAGAAGGCCAACAGCTGCAAGGTGCTGAATAAGGTCATCTTTATTTTTTTGATCATTTACTACCACTCCAGCAATATGACCTGCATCGAGTGAATTTTTTATCATTACCTCGTTATTACGCGTAGTATGCGTCAGACTCTCTGCCAGGTTAAAAAGAGTTGGCCTATCCTGGTATTCATCATATCCTTGATACCCACTGGGGTCTTTGCTAAATCTTCCCCTTACCCCATATTTATCACTGTCGTAACAGTAGGGAACCCTTTGAGCTACAGTGTCTATATTCCACAATATCTGGGCGCTACCACTATAAGTAAAGTTGTTTATTGCAACACCGCCAAGAGCATAATTTATCATACGGGCAAACACCTGGTCACCACCACCGCTTAAAAGATCAGCTTCTGATGAGGCCCCCTCTTTAAACGCCCCTGCCTGAAACCTTTGTTCTGAGGACATTGCCCCTTGCGTAAGCAGTCGTTCAATGGCTTTTTTTCCAGACTGCCAACCACCACTATTACCTACACCTGTCATAAATCCCCAGGCACCCTTTTGTTTTAATTGCTGCCCAAGATCTGTAATCCCCCAAATTTCTTTTCCGGGTAAAATTTCAACCTTTTGCATCAAATCTGGCTCTTCTTCGAGATATTTTTTAAATACTGCCTCCATTCCAGGTGCTTTTGTTACAATTTCACGTCTCAAATCTTCTATTGAAAGCTGGTAAAAGCGCTTGGTTGTGTCGAATGCTGTTGCTTTATACGGATAAAAGGCTCTAAAAATTTGCGCAATTTTCATTCGTTCATCAGCCTCTTTTGGCTGCTGCCCAAGAACTGGCCCAAGCCCTGTTATAGCCAAAATCTGCTGCAGCTTCCTTGCGCCATCTCCTGATGGAAGGTTGGCATCCATTTCAACCTGTACCCAGTTGTACATAGTTCCATTTTCTTTAGAATCACCTATAATAATTTTGCCGGCGCCAGCAAACATAATTTCTGTAGCCACTGAATTGCCCGGAGTATACCCCCCTACGCGCGTAAACTCTTTTTCACTCTCAACATATCGATGAAACTGGTGAGGAACACCCTCTCTAATTCCAATACCTGTGCATAACCCTGCCGGCAAGCTTGCCATAAAATCATCAGGGTTGCTCATGATTGCCTTAAGATATTCCGTTAATTCATCTCGGGCATAATGGCTAATCTTAAAGTCAAAACTATTTGTAAGCTTTCCATCAATAATTCGCTGGCTCGCATGCAGATGGCCGCCTTTAACTACTGATGTATCAAAAGAGCCGAAAAAGGCTCCAGTGTGCGGATTATGCTGCTTGGAAGAAGCTTCAAGAATAGCTTTGTCCATTTGGATAAGTGGATGCAAATCAGATAATACAATCGCCTCAGCTGCCATTTTTTCTATTGCGAAAGCATTTTTTATATTCCCCTCACAAATTTCTTTTTGTGCAAGATTATGTACTATCTGGTGTGCTCTTGTTGCAATTGTTGGATCACTCTCTACCTCCCCCAAATGCGAATCTACATATTCTAAAACTTGTGCTGCAAGTTCTGATATGCTGATTTGGGATGGAAGCATTTGGGGCTCAAAAGAGTCTAATTCAAACGTAATTTTTTCAAGCTCTTCAAAAGAAAGTTCTGTCACTTCCCCTGTCGATACTTTAACCAATAATGAAGAGGCTTTGCTTTGAAACAATGGCAACACTACAGTATCAGAAAAACTTTTTAACAGACTGTCAGCAATTGGCACATTGGCCAATTTTGAAAGTAACTGAAGGTCTTTAAATTCTTTAACCATTTTATTTGGAGATCCAGCGCTTCGCGCTAGCAGGTTTAGCTGCTCCGAAAACTGTGCAATTGCCACTCTAAAATGTGTTTGATATCCTGCCTCAAGCGCATCGCCAATAACTTTAGCCATGAGAGGAATATCTTTTACCCTCTTGGCAGACTCCTCTAAAGCATATAATACATCGGCACGAGAATTCTTGCTGGATAGCACCTTTTGAATATTCTTTCGCTGGAACATAAAAATTTCAGCCATTTTCAGCAACTCCTTAGGCCCATAGTTGCCGCCGGCTGGCCTGATTATTTTCGCGATGTTTGCAATCATTTTTTTTGCCTGCTCATCACTGAGTTTAGGGTTCAGAATGAAATCTTGTGCTATTTCTGCTGCAACATCTAAAATCATCTTTTTGTCTACTCCTTTTTTAAGCAAGGAATAGACATCAGCCTCTGATGTGGCAGCAAGAAGAGCGTCCCTACATTCAGTGATTTTTGTAGCTTTAAGAACCCCTATTTTTGATGCAGCCACACTCGCAGTTTTATCAGAAAGAGTAGACACGCTCTTCTGCCTAACAAAGCAAACACTTCCTATCGTACAATCCTTTACTGAATGACCGAGCAATGTAGCTGATGCAATAGGATCTTGATTGAGCCTTTTGCAAACTTTAGCAAGGTGTTGCGGGCTTATAGCCTTGCCACCGGCCGGCTTTAAAACAAAGGTCTGATCTTGGCACCGCAACACACCACTTTCTACTACCCAAACCATAGGCTTTGGACTTCCATCAGAAGATGGTACTGGCAAATTTGATCCGGACAAACTATTCACAGCTACCCCCACCAATTCTGTTCAAATACATCGCCTACACGAATAAACGTCTCTGCTTGCACACTTTTGTCTTTCACTTTGATAAAAACAACACCTGACAAATCTTTTTCAGCAAGTCCTTCAGCCACAAGGAAGGCAATTAGGTCATTTTTTTTGTCTTCACTTTCTACGACAAAACCGTCAATATGCGTTGGATCAAGAGAATTTTTTAACATTACTTCATTAGATGTGTTCGTAATACTTTCGGCCAGATCAATTAGGCTTTCACGTGATTCATATCGATGATATCGATGATCAAATCTATTTTTAACCCCATACTGATCACTATTATACCCATAAGGAACTCTTTGAACAGACGATTTTAAGTTCCACAAAACCTGGGCTGATCCAGAAAAAATAAAGTCCCCAATAGCTTTGCCCCCAACCTTAGAGTTGACCAAGCGCGTAAACACCTGATCTCCCCCTCCCGACATCATATCCGAGCTAGATGAGGCCCCATACTTGAATACTCCTGTTTGAAACCTCTGCTCAGAAGACATAGCTCCTACTGTAAGCAACCGGCCTACAGCGAGTTTAGCAGAGTCCCACCCTCCGCTATTTCCTATTCCCGTCATTAAGCCCCATGCACCCTTTGCCTTCATTTGCTCACCCAAATCTGTAACGCTCCATATTTCTTTTCCGGGCATAATCTCAGTTTTCTGCATTAAATGAGGCGAGGTTTCTAGATACTTCTTAAACACCGCCTCCATACCAGTCTCAAGTGCAATGATCATATTTTTAAGAGTAGCAATTGGAACATTATAAAACGCTTTTGTAGTATCTGAAACCGTGGCCTTAAGGGGGTAAAAGGCACGAAACAGCTGAGCAATTTTCATTCGTTCATCCGCCTCTTGCGGCTGTTTACCAAGGACAGGACCAAGACCCATGACCGCAAGTATTTGCTGCAATTTCTTAACGCCTTCACCTGATGGAAGATTAGCCTCCAGTTCAACCTGGATCCAGTTATACATGATTCCATTGCTCTTGTTATTGCCAATAATAATTTTACCAGCTCCAATAAAATCGATCACTGTTGCAGTAGAGTCTTCAGGACTATAGCCACCAGTGCGAGTATATTCACCGATATCGGGATCAAATCGATTAAACTGGTGAGGAACATCATGACTAATTGCAACATCTCGGCACAGTCCTTCAGGAAGTGCTGCTTTAAATTCAATGGGGTTATTAATTATAGATTCTAAATACTCTGACAGCTCATCTCGTGCATAGTGACTAATTTTAAAATCAAAACCATTAATAAGCTGTCCATCTATTATGCGCTGCGTAGCATGAATAGTGCCTCCCTTAACTATAGATGAATCTAATCCACTAAAATAGGCACCTAACTTAGGATCAACCTGTCGAGCTGACCCTTCAAGAATAGCTTTATCCATTTCATAAAGAGGGTGATTTTTAAAAACTGGAATCGTTGCTGCCATGGCTTCAATTCTAAAAGCACTCTCAACTCTGCCTTTTACAACTTCACTTTGCGCTACATTATGGAGGATGGAGTGCAATCTTGTTGCTATGGATGGATCCTCCTGCATCTCTTTTACATTTACTCTCAGGTACTCTTCGATTGTTTGTTTTTTTAGAAAAGCTATATCAATAATCTTTGAGACTGGGAGATCTTCAAGGTCATTTAATCTCAAAATAGATTTATTCAACTCTTCAAAAGAACCATTAGGAAAGGTTTCATTTTTAAGAATCAACTCCGCCTCATTTAAAGTTGCCACTCTTTCAGAAGTAGACAATGATTCAATACTTTTAAGGCACTCAACTTTACGCTCATTATCGAGACCTTTGAAACACAAGGTAAGTTGAGTGGCCATTGCTAGTCTCTGCTCAGGAGCTGCCTCTACAAAGATTTTTGTGACAATAGCTTTTACATCATTATCGACCACATCATCATGCAAAGAGGCAACAAATGCCAAAAGTTCGCATTTATCAATCGCAGACTTAACCCCAGCAACTAAATCGGCAATATCTTTACTTGCTATTTGTTCAGCAAGAGGCAACATCGCAAGATTCTTTATCTTTTCTAAAGTTGCTTGCATCGATTCAATCTCTGCAAAATCTTTGGACATGACCTCTTGCTCTTTTAGTCCCATACCTCCAATGGCATACTGATCGTTAATCTTGTCCTTAATCCTAGTTATTTTTGCTACTGTACTTTCCGCTTCGAGATCCAGCCCCTCTACAATTTTTTGGTATTCAGGGTGCAAAAATAAATTAATCTTACGAACCCCCCATGTAGTTACTACATCAAAGGTCACTGCTGGTAGGGAGGTTAGCTTTTTCCATACACCACTAAATGGATTAGATGAGGGCTGCGGGGATACCATTTTTTTTCCTTTTTTTTCTAAACAAACCACCTACCTTCATATTAATTAAATTTATAATTAAACTACATGATTAACGCTAGAATACCTAAGGCATTACATATTAATACTATAAGATTTCACACTGCAAACGCATGCTGCTTTTCTAGGGCAATTATCTTATATTTTAAAAATTGACATATCAGGGACCGGCCTTAACACGAAAGAATGGTTTATTGCTCCGCTCAAGGGTTTGTAAATCATATAAATAAGCAACAATTAGTAAAGTTTTTTAATAAATAGTTTGTTCCATAAACTATTTATTATTAATACATTACAAAAGATTTTCTTTCTACTTCATTATAAAATTAAAAAAACAATTGCCTAATTAATTCAAAAGGTGTTTAATAAGACTAGAACTAATCGTTCCTGGACTCGATATGTAAAAAGTATCGAGTCTAGGATTAAACTTTCCTAGGCAATATACCATGCAAGTGGATGAGCCTAGGATTTTTGATTTTTCCTAGGTGGAGGTGATTCATCATTAAGCCTAGGAGTGCCTGGGATTCATGGATCAAAACATGACCCAGGCTTATATACCTTTCCTAGGCGATAAGCCACTATAAGTGGCTGAAGTCTAGGAATTATTCTGCCTGGGTTTGAGAGCTGAAAAATCTCCCGATCCCAGGTTTTTTGTTTTTAAGTGGACTCTACATGCAACCCTCCGATAGGAGCTCCATTTCCAGGAGCTTATCTTATTCGATATGCGATTTAGGAGCCCCCAATGAGAACACACCAGCTTACGTTATGGCATAGTAAAAATAGAGAAATGGCAACAAAACTCCTATAGATGTTTCCATTGCTGGACAAACCAATCTAAACATGAAAAGAGCTTGGCATGCTTTAGCAAGTGCGTAGTAAATTTAATTCCGCCAAAGGAAAAATGTTCATTTACACCAATATCTCAAAAAACGAATCTCAAGTGAGTAGTTACTATAATTCCTTTGGTAAATATATCTTCCAGCCATTACAACAAAAAGCATGGATGACGTGAATACAGTTTTTCGAATATGCTTTGCCAAGTATGGGATTTTTACCAATCCTTCACGCAAAAACCTTGTCGACGCACTTACCTGCTGCTTCCACATTCCGAACATTCCGCTTGAGCCTCTAGATAAAGCTATCAAAATTTTAGAAGCACTCTTCCAAACTGATATTACACCCTATCTTCCCAAAGTCAACCCCGAAACTGTTATAACAGAGCTGCTCTATAGCCTCTATTATGAAGGCTTACCAAACCACAGCATACAGTTTTTGCTGCTTCAAATTACTGGTCACAAGGCAAATCGCGAAGATCTAGTCAGCCTTATAAACAAACTGTCTGCAAAACAAAAACTCGAAGCCGTTGCCTTTGCCTTTACTCACTATCGAGAAGGGTCAAGTGCTATACTTAATGAACTAGAAGAGCTCAAACCCGTAATTTATGGGCTAAAGCAAAACTACTACGACCTTCCTTATTTTCATAAGAAGCTAGCAAGTGATAGGCTACTAGATGAGCTAGAGCAAAAGGCCGAAAAAGAGACAATCGCCTGTTTTGCCCTTTTATCGACCCTTGTTCCCCTAGTAAAAAGCGCCATGCTCAAAGTTTATGATGCAATAGATAAGCCAAACAGCAAAATAGTAGTACAACACAAAGAGCAATTTGAACACATATTTACTATCCCCTACACCTTAACCGCTTTTCAAAACTTCACACGCCTTTTTGGGTTAAGCGCCTATCCGCCAGTTTTTATTGATGACTTTAACGAATCTGACTCACTTAAAGATAAGCTCACAGATTTATGCACCATCCTTAAAAACGACGCACCACTGCAAAACGTTGAGGTCGTTCAAATATACTCATTTGTGTCGGTGGTTTTACGGCACATAGAGGCAACGTCTGATAATACCAAACTCAAGACAGAACTTCTCACCTGCACAATGGCCACCTGCGGTAAAGACCTTTGCAAAAGCCCTACACTACTAACTCTCATCGATGGATATAAACTTGTAGCCTCAGATCTTTCATCACACCCTATTTTTGTATTTGATCAATCAGACGAAGCTTTGTATAAGAGTAACAAAGCCTACATCGACACCCTAAATAAAGAGTACAACTCTCACATACAAAGTCTCTCAAAAGCCAATACACTTAA
>JBGSSB010000111.1:0-34947 GCA_041737255.1 Chlamydiales bacterium
CGTGCGTTTGCCCTACTATTGGCGGATGACAACTAGTAAAACAAAATAGAACTATTGCAGCTAAGTAATATATCATTTTCATAAAGCATATCCCATATATCGTTGCATAAATTATATAACATAAACAAAAACATTGCCACAAATTACACTTGATTATCAGATTCATTTATGATAGTATATTTTTCATTAAAGGAGCCCTAACACACCATGCAAGTAAACCCCACCCTGTACCCCTACGATACCACCCAAATTCACCACCTACTTAGCATGGCATCACCTGAATCTGCTGAAAAAATAGAAGAGGCATGCCTCGCTGAAGATGTGAGTAAAATTGAGTCTACCCTTCGGCCTAACACACTTACAGCTGAGAGCATCGAAACAATCTGCACAGTGGTACGCCTTCTTAGCAAAACGCCCAAAGTGACTCTTCACATTAGAAGAAAATATGATGTCACAGCTGCAGCCACTAATAAAAAAATTACTAATTCAGTAGTAATTGGACCTGTAGAAAAAAGTAGAAAAGTTTTTATTTCCTTACATGAGAAACTCGGATCTGTTGGTGTACAATGTGAAAGCATAAAAAAAGTAATTATGCTTAAATTTGATGAAGATGGCAAACTCGTTACTTCCAAAAGTGCCGTTCGTGAAGTTATCAAACTCTCCGTTCCCTTAGTAAACCAGCCAGCTAATTCCCTCGCCTGCACCACGCGCAGAATATCTCTTATGCAAAAACTAAAAGACTCCCCATACTTTCCTAAAAATTATGGCTTTTTCACGTCAGCAAATAAAGAAAAGATTTTCATCTATCAAGAACAAGCAGCTTATGATTTACTAGATTTTAGTAATATGGCCGAAGGAATTGCTGCATTACCTCTGAGTAATAAACTCTCTATGTGCCGGCAGTTATTAGGTGCAGCACGCGAAATGAAAGAGGCAGGTATTCTACATAGGGATATTAAAGTAGAGAATATCTTAACCTTCATCCATTCCGACGGTAAAGTTGAGCTTAAACTTACAGATTTAGGCCTCGCCTGTAGAGCAAATGATAAAGATAGTTTAAAAGAAATCCCAGGGAGCCTTCCATGGGTAGCGCCAGAAATGATCCAGCACGCCTACTTTAAACATCCGGCCCCAACAATCGGTCTTGAAACAGATATGTGGGCTTTAGGGTTGATCCTCTACTTCATCTCAGAAAATAAACCTCTCTTGCTTCAGGAAAATCTTTTTACGTTTTTATCCACTAAAACAACTTTGCGCACTGCGATACAAACTTGCCACTTACTAGTCAAAGTAAATAGAACTACAGACGAAGATGCTACACTGTGGGATTATTTAGACAAACTACAGATAAGTGAGGAAGAAGCGACAGATGATGAGCTGTTGATCGCCGTAGCCGAACGCATGACTACCCTCAACTCAAACGCGAAAATTCTTTTAAAAAAATGGCGAGTCAACATAGCCGAACTTCCCAAGCCTCCCCAAGAAATTAAAAACATCAAGGATTTGGCCCACGCTATGCTTCAGGAAAACCCAAAAGATCGCATTACTATAGAAGATGCAGAAGCTGCTATGATTGGTTTTTTAACAAGTGAAATTTAAATATTTATTTACAAAAATGACCTAAACATGATATAGTTATTCCTATAATAAAAAATGGGAGCCTTCTGTATGATTACCATAAGATTTGACAGCACAGCCGAAAGAGCTTTTGATCTACCACACTACATCACCTCGAAACTCAGCGATATCAAAAATAATGAAGAAATCACCCTCGATTTCTCAAGCACCCCCTCAACAAAGCTTAAAAGACACCTTCCTCAAATCCTAGAAAAAATTAAAGAATACAACGTTGTAAAACTTGATTTTACCTCTAGAGAGCTAGGCGATATCGAAGCTACTCACGTAGCCAAAGCCCTCACCTCACAGCGCTCAATAAAAATCATAGACTTTACACAAAATAATATTAGAGACTCTGGTGCAAAAGCACTTGCAAATGCCTTGAGCGAAAATCCAGAATTAGAAATTGATCTTTCTCATAACAAAATTTCAGCTGCGGGAGCCGTAGCGTATGTTAAAGCTGCAATAAGTTCCGGCAAAACAGAAATCAACCTTTCATATAACAAGTTAAGCAATGGTGGAGCAAAAGCCGTTTCAGAGGAGTTACGCCAAAACTCAAACAAAGTTGAAAAACTTATTTTAAAAGGAAATGAAATAGGCTCAATGGGAGATAAATATTTAGCGAACAACGTACCCAGCCATGTTCGAATATTTTACCGTACAGAACCTGTCGCCTACTCAAAAACATGCCCAACACTGCCCTACTATGCACGCATGGCGCTAATCCCCGTAAACTGGCTTATATCGTTAGCTTTTAGCCGCCCAACGCAAGAGCTTGAAGGCTGCATCCACAAAAAAAGCCTCTAAGCAGTACAGTACACCGCCCCAACAACCGCCCGGTTGTTGGGGCTATTTTTAATAAAATGATAAAGACGCAATTATAGGCCGGTAGAGATTCTACTCTGGCCCTAATTTCTTACTTTAGCGAAGCTGGGTGATGACTTTTTGAAGAGATTCGACAAAATGGCCAATCTCTTCTTTTGTGTTATAAAACGATAGGCTAGCTCGGCATGCTGCGGCAAGCCCGTAGTGACGCATGATAGGCTGAGCGCACATATGCCCCGATCGTATTGCAATGCCCTGAAGATCAAGTAAAGTCGCTATATCAAGCGGATGAACGCCTTCTACAGTAAACGTAGCAAGAGAGCCTCGATTTTCTTTTGCGCCAAGAATCCGCAGGCCATCTATACCTGATAGCTGTTCCCACAGATACTCTAACAATTGATGTTCATACACTCTAATGTTTTCCATACCAAGCTGCATCAAATAGCGTATGGCAGCTCCTAACCCAATCACTTCTGCTATCATAGGCGTTCCTGCCTCAAACTTAAGTGGCAACACGTTATAGGTAGTTTTGGTAAAGGTAACTGTTTCAATCATATCACCACCACCTTGATAGGGGGGCATGTGGTTTAAGAGCTCATACTTTCCATAGAGCACGCCAATTCCCGTTGGGCCAACAGCCTTATGGCCTGAAAAAACAAAAAAATCAGCATCCATCGCTTGAACATCGATCGGCATGTGCGGAGCGCTTTGGGCGCCATCTACTAAAACTTTTGCACCAACAGCGTGTGCTGCTTTTATAATTTGCTCAATTGGATTAATGCAGCCAAGAACATTGGAAAGGTGCGTTATAGCAACAATTTTTGTTCGATCTGTCAAAAGACTCTGAAAGCCTTCAAAATCAAGCTCTCCATTATCAAAAAAGGGAACCACTTTAAGGTGTGCTTTTCTCTGCTCAGCACACATCTGCCAAGGGACAATATTGGAGTGATGCTCCATCTCAGTAATAAGGATCTCATCGCCCTCATGAATAAAGGCCCTGCCAAACGATGAGGCGACAAGGTTAATAGCCTCAGTAGTTCCACGAGTAAAGATGATTTCATCTTCACTTTTTGCACCTAAAAACTCTTGAACTGTCTTGCGACTTTGCTGGTAGGCATCGCCTGCTTCTATCGCCGTCGTATAAATAGAGCGATGAACGGTACCATAGTGATTTTTATAAAAATCACTTATTGTATCAATAACACAAAAGGGCTTTTGCGATGTGGCGGCACTATCTAAATAGACCAGCGGATGACCATGCACCGTTTTATCAAGCATAGGAAACTGTTTGCGCGCACCTTCCAGCATTACGACACCAATATGTTGTAGCGATTTTTTAAATGAAGTTCAGCCTCTTGGCGTATAGCCACATTCGATACCTTTGCAAGCACCTCTTGGCAAAAGCCACGAATAAGAAGTCCGCGAGCAAGTGTTAGATCCATGCCACGAGTCTTTAAATAAAAAAGCTGCTCCTGATCAAGCTGGCCAACCGTTGCCCCGTGCGATGCTTTTACATCATCGGCAAAAATTTCAAGGTTTGGCTTACTGTTAGCACTGGCCTGGTTACTCAACACAAGGTTGTTATTAAGCTGGTAGGCTTGAGTTTTCTGTGCTTTTTTTCTAACGTGAATTCTGCCCTGAAAGCTAGAGAGCGACTCTTCATCTAAGATGCCTTTAAAAAGCTGCATCGATTGTGTATGAGGCTCTTGGTGTTCAATAGATACGTTTGTATGTGTCTCTTTCTTGCCATCCAAAAACCAAAGCCCACTAAGATCAGCTTCTGCGGCTTCTCCTGCAAGCCAGACACACCAGTCGCGGCGGCTTTTTTCTGAATCTGTAAGCTGTATTGCTTTAAACGAGCTATTTCTTTTAAGGGTTGCACGGAAGGCATCAAAGCGGAAGCTATGAGTAGACGCCCCTGCCAAATCAGCATGGGTAAAGGCTAGTTTTGCCTCATCTTCTAGCTCAAAGTCAAAAACCGCATTATAAAAGCTCTTGTCACCCTTAACAAATTTTGTACTTGCTACCAGCTGCGCCTCGGTAAATTTGCCAACAAACATATGCAGACGTGGCATAATCCAGCACTGCTCATCGTCTGTATCAATAATTGACAAAAGTTCAATAGGCTGCTTGCACTCAAGCTTTGGTGGCAAATAAAAAAAGGCTCCATCGGCATACTGCGCAGCGTTAAGCACGGCAAAGGGGTCAACATCTTCTAGCACATGCTTAGTAAATCTGTTAGCAAGTAACACTGAGTAGCTTTTAAAGGCTTGATTGAGTGACATAAGCACGCAGCCCTTAGGCAGCATAGAAACATCTGACAGATCTGCTCTAAAGTAGCCATTAACAAAAACTATTCGAGGAGCTGTTGCTGGCTCTAATGCGTACTCTACATTATTTTTAGCCATCTGGTACTGCATATCTTCAAGCTTGCCAAAATCCATAAACTGGAAGTCTTCATGCTTTTTGGTAGGAACTCCTAGCTCCAAAAATCGCTGCCAGCATTTGTCGCGCATCTTTTTTGCAGCATCACTCTGAGATTCCCATGAAGTTTCAAAAGAGGTAAGAAAGGGTTGTATACAGCTTATCTCAGACATGTAGCGACTCATCCTCTGGGGACTTTACTAGCCAGTCATACCCTTTTGTCTCAAGCTCTTGGGCAAGCTCTGATCCACCAGAAAGAACAATTTTGCCATCAATGCATACATGCACAAAATCAGGTTTTATATAATCAAGCAAGCGCTGGTAGTGAGTAATCATTAATAATGCCTTGTCAGGTCCCATCAGACGGTTTACCCCTCGGGCAACTACGCGCATGGCATCAATATCAAGCCCTGAGTCCGTTTCATCAAGAATTGCCATAGATGGCTGTAGTATCGCCATCTGCAAAATTTCGTTACGCTTTTTTTCGCCGCCAGAAAACCCTTCGTTTACCATGCGATCTTTTAGCTCATCGCGAACTTCCATGGCAGTCATCTGCTCTTTGTAGTATTGGTCAAAATCAGTCTCTGACATCTCAGGGAGATTATTTGCTTTTTGGTTAGAGTTATAGGCTAAACGCAAAAACTGTTTGTTATTCACCCCAGGGATTTCTACTGGATACTGAAAGCTCATGAAAAGACCAAGGTGAGCTCTCTCTTCAGGCGGAAGATCAAGCAGGCTTTGCCCTTTAAAGTAGATACTTCCTTGCGTAACCTCGTATGCCGGATGGCCAGCCAATACCTTTGCAAGCGTCGACTTACCAGAGCCATTAGGACCCATGATGGCATGAACCTGTCCTTTTTCTATTTTTAAGGTTATCCCCTTAAGAATCTCTTTATCATTAATTGCTACCGACAGATTTTGTATATCTAACATATTATCCAACCGAATTTTCAAGCTTCATAGAAAGTAAATTTTTTGCCTCTTGAGCAAATTCAAAAGGCAGCTCGTCTAATACTTTTTTGCAAAAGCCATTGACGATCATGTTCACGGAGTCTTCAAACGAAACCCCTCGTGAACGGAAGTAAAAGAGCTGCTCCTCGTTAATCTTGGAGGTAGAGGCTTCGTGCTCTAGCTGACTTGTAGCGTTGTCTACTTCAATGTAGGGAAAAGTATTAGCAGAACACTCATCGCCCACTAGCATAGAGTCACATTGGGTATAGTTTCTCGCACCTTCGGCATTAGGCAGTATCTTTACTAACCCCCGATAGGTATTGCTAGAAAGCTCAGCCGATATTCCCTTAGAGACTATGGTAGAGCGCGTATTTTTGCCGATATGAATCATTTTAGTGCCGGTATCGGCTTGCATGTGACCATTGGTAAGAGCCACTGAGTAAAACTCCCCTACAGAATTATCGCCACGCAGTATGCAACTTGGGTACTTCCAGGTAATGGCAGCGCCAGCTTCAACTTGTGTCCAAGAAATTTTAGAGTTTTTACCCTTACATAAGCCGCGCTTGGTAACAAAGTTATAAATGCCGCCTTTGCCTGTTTTGGGATCGCCTGAATACCAGTTTTGAACAGTTGAGTACTTAATCTGGGCATCATCCAACGCTATAAGCTCAACTACCGCTGCATGCAACTGGTTTGTATCAAATGCAGGCGCTGTACACCCCTCAAGATAACTCACTGACGAGCCCTCTTCTGCAATAATAAGCGTACGCTCAAACTGTCCTGAGTTGCGATCATTTATACGAAAATAGGTTGAAAGCTCCATAGGGCAGGTAACCCCTTTTGGAATATAAACAAAGGATCCATCAGAAAAGACAGCAGAATTTAAGCAGGCATAAAAATTATCATGGCTTGGGACTACACTCCCTAGATATTTTTTCACAAGCTCTGGATGCTTATGAATAGCCTCTGTAATCGAACAGAGCACAACACCAGCCTCTTCTAGCTTCTTTTGAAACGTTGTACCAATAGAGACTGAGTCAAAGACAAGGTCAACTGCAACATTAGATAAGCGCATCTGCTCTTCTAAGGGGATGCCCAGCTTTTCAAACGTTTTTAAAATTTCAGGATCTACTTCACTTAAGTTATTGATCTTTGGCAGCTTCTTCGGAACAGAAAAATAACAAATCTCTTGATAGTCAATTGGAGGATGCACAATATTCGCCCATTGAGGCTCCTGCATGGTCTGCCATTTTTGAAATGCTTTTAGGCGAAACTCAAGCAACCACTCGGGTTCTTCTCTCTTACAGGAAATAGCACGTATAACCTCTTCATTGATGCCCTTTGGAAATTTTTCCATTTCAACATCGGAGACAAAGCCATACTTATATTCTGTACTTGCAAACGTTTGACTTGACATAGCTTGTTTTAGACCCCTCTTAAGCTCATGAGTATACCAATTTTACCTTGATTCATGGTACCTCTTTCTTGCTCTACGGCCAAAACTAGATAGTTAATTTATCAAATGAAGATTCTAATGAAGCAAGAGATGTTTCACGTGAAATCACCTCAGCCGCTTTAATAAAAAGATTTCTAGCCGAAGACAAGAGCCTTGCCGTTTCTAAAAATCTTTCGGGATTTATATCAGAGGCTCTAGGAGAACCAGGAGGGCTGATTTCTGCAGTGCCAATCTCAGGAGGGCTAGAAACCGATGTGCGTAATATTTGCATGGGAGATACCTTCGTCATCGAGGACTTTGGCACCATAAGCGATGCAGACCTGGTCCTTAAAGGAGCGACCCCCTCTGCAACTAATTTCGACCTAGACTTAGGCCTCAAGGCTATACTCGATGTACGTCGATTTTTCGTTTTAAATTTAGCTGCGGCCCGCTTTGCCAGTCTAGATGTTTCTTCTGCCTGAAGAGTCTCGGCAAAAGACTGAAGCATACAAATTAACCGATTTAGCTCTTTGCTGACATACTCCAGTGATATTGCATATGTATTAAAATACTCTCGCGGCTCTTCATCACCCGTTATCGCTCCTCTGACATTTTCTGATTTCGTATGAGATAAAAGCTGTTGAATCTCCTGATCAAGCCGTTGACACCCCTGATCAAAACAGGACTTGTCAAACCGGGGAGACTCAAGCTGTTGCGAGACCTCTACTGGAGTTTGGGATTTTTTTAACAGAGCTCTTTCTGGAACTTGTTTCGGCTCAAAAAGAGACCCTGATGATTTTCTTAAAATACCTACCGCTACATCAGCGTCAGATTTTCGCGTCTTTCTTTGCACAATTTTGGCACCAAGGCTTGGCTCACCAAGAACAACTTTAATATTGAGCTTATTCAGCACCCCTTGCGTATGACCACGCAAATAGTGCGTCTGTGCCAGTGCTTCGCAAAATTCATTTTGCAAGTAAATGATTTTTTCATCCAAAGTTAACGCCTCTGCTCCAAAAACTTCATTATAATTCACCTCAGCAGAAGTCCGGGCCGATACAACCTTTTTTTGCACATCCTGGGCATACATTCTTATACTCTCCAGTACATTGCGACAAAAATCTGGGGTCACAGCTCCTGTAATTCTCATGCGATTAGCGTCTGTTATCCCATCGGCCTTAGCTTTAGGGGGCGCTGTATTAATACGCACAACGTCATAATCTCTAAAGTCTTTAAAATGCCAAGGCTCTTCAATGGGCGTTTCCCTGTTTTTTCTTGCCTGTGCGTTTAACCTATCAATCCAATACTCTTCATTTAGCTCACCTCTTTCGTTGCATATAGAAACAAAAGGAAGATCCTCGGACTGTTCTTCATAGATCAGTTGGTAAATAGATGATCGAACAACATTGCAGAACATTCTTTGATCATCGCTTAAATTTTTAAGCTTGTACCCATAAAGCTGCTCAAAGGCAACAGCCTCTCTTTTTGCATAGAGGGCCCATTTTTTATCTGCCTCATCTTTTGCTCTAACTACATCTTGCTGGCATCGCTTTTCTTCCCATGACGTCATCGTCGAAGAAAGAGATGAAGACTTCACCCCCGCTGCAAGCACTTCAAACTGCAAAGAAATATTCTCGTAAAACATCTCTTGTGACTCATCGCAAATCACAGAAAGGCGCGCTTCTAAAAAAGCTGCTTGTGATGCCCGAACAAGCTCTTTATCTCGCTGGGACATTTTTGCAAAATCATACCCTCGCTCTTTTAAATTCTCTTCATAAAGCCTGTTGGTCTTTTCAGCTCGCTGTTGTGCAGAAGATCTATTTTGGTCTCTTTGATTTACCTGCATAAGGCTGGGATAATACCCAGAATTTTTTGATCCATCTATACTAGCAATAGAAAGAAATGCATGAAATGGATCTTGCGCCTTTAACTCCTCTTGCTCTTGATAGAGCACGCTAAATATTGTCTGACGAATAAGTGGGATGAGATCCAGTTCTTTGTCTGTCAGCTCATCAAAAGAATAGCCTAGTCTTAGCTCAATATACTCTTGTTCTTTCTCTAGCCACTCATCATATAATTGATCCATCTGCTCAGCTTTTGCACGTGTCTGGCTTGCAATATAGTGTTGAGTGCCGAGTGCGCGATATTTGTGGGGTAAGCACTGAAACTGCAAATCATTCAGGACTTCAAAGGTTTTTTCGATAACCTTAAAAAGGTTACTTTCTTGCCCTCTACGTATCAACTGAAACGTTTGTGGCAGTTTTGCCCGAGCATACTGTATTATCGTATCATCCACGCGAGGGCTGCCACTAGGGCTAGAAAATCTTGGGCTCTGCGGTAATGGACTACTGGTCGCTGTTCCTGATATCTGCATAACACAAAATCCCTGGGTTGCTTATTTTTACATCAGTAGGCAATTTCTTGTAGTGATTTACGAAATCCATGAAACATCAAACTACACGTTGCTGCTTCAAAGCGCTCAAGAAGCGTTTTCTGGTTTACATTTTTTAAATCGATGACAATCTCAATACTTTGCGCATCAAACCCTTTAATTATTTCAGGCTTTTTATTGTCGACAACCTTCCAATACTGAACTGCCTTAATGAAGATTGTAGAGAGCTCTGCATGCAAATAAATGGTTGGCTCTTTTTTTGCCCTCTCAAGTAGTTTACGATCGTCACTCAACCCCAGAAGTAGCATTCCTCGACTGTGGTATGTTTCGTTATAGTTCGCCGGGAAGTCCGGGTCAAGAACAAATATAGATTGGTGCATAAGATCCTGCAGCAAGTAGCGGATTTGATGAAGGACTCGACGATGAGAGCCTTCTGCTGATTTAGGCATAGCTTCAATCATTGCAATCATTTTACGATCAATAGCTTCTATGCGAGTGGTAAATTCACCGGCCTCACTTTGATGCAAAAAAGTTGTGCTATTTATACACATAGTTTGCCGCATAACATCGCCTAAAAAGGCCTGTGGGTGTTCATTTTCTGGTAGAGTGCCCGCAAAAGTTCTTGAGGAACATTGCTTCAAAAATTCTCCCCACATCTCCCGTTTGTTCTGCATAGAATATATTGAGTCATGAATCTTCAATAACTCAAAAAGCTTACACTGCCTTGTACTACGACGAGCCAATAAAGCCTCGAGTGAAACAGCAGGCGTTAGCGTTAAATCGCTCATTGCTCTACCCAACGCGGTACAATTCATGGCTATTGCATCCTTAAGATTTGACGTCACTTTTTGCTACCCTCTACTGCAGGCAGCAGTCTAAATACCATTTTCTTAAAATTCAAGTTTTAGATGTGCGTTGTTCTGTAAGCAAAAATGTCAGCCTCCACTATTGCCTTAGCCCAAAAGTCTCCCTCAAAGCAATTCCACAATACACTGGGGGCTGCGAATTGCCAAAAAAAGTGAGTTAACAGGTCTAGGGGGGGGGTGATTTAAGGGATTTTTCAAAAGGAAAATTTTCAGTAGAAATTGTCCTTGAGCGGAGCTATCTGGAGTGCGCGTGCAGCAATGCACCTCTCTAAATTTTGTCCGAAACCCTATCATGACAAGCCTTAAGGCTAGAGTAAAGGGTTCTTTTTTTCTTTGAATCCGTAGAGATAAAAGTGTACGTCAAATTGAGAGCGGCGCAAGCGGCATGATAAGCAGGATAAGGGAAGATATATGGACACATCATTAAAATTGAATGTATGTCAAAAAATTAAAGTTTTTGACAGCCCAGGTCAGACCTGCTACTCAATCAATCTTTCCAAAGTGTAGATAGGTTTTCTAATAAAAGGGGCCATGTCCTGTGATTCGCGCAAACACTCAGCAGCACTCTTTTCACAGTAATTTCTTTTTAAAAGCGCTTCTTTTCCCTATGCACGCACGCCCCTTTTTACAGGCCAAACTATGACAGAAAAACAAATCCTTAAAATATATTTGACAATCACCTATCTGATAGGTTATATAACATATAAAATAGGTGACTTATGCTTGAATACCTTTTCGCAAACAAGAATGTTGAAAAAATATTAATCTACCTTAATCTCCACTCTAAGGCAAATGCTTCTGAGCTTAGCCGGACTTTTGTAACAGCTCTTGACCCACTCCAGAAGACTCTAAAGAAATTAGAATCAGGTGGTTTATTGGCAAGTTTTTTAGAGGGCCGGACGCGCGTTTTCATCTGGAATCCTCGCTACCCCTTCCTTAAGGAGATCCAAAACCTTGCACAAAAAGCCTACGACTTTCTGCCCACAACAATACAAGAAACCTACTACCAATCAACGAAACGAAAACGACCTCGTAAAACTGGAAAGCCTCTATGATAGATTTTTCCCAGATCGATCTTAAATCGCTTGCTTTCCTAATCTACGAAACTTTGAAAAAAAGCGGCATCGATGCAGTATTGGTGGGTGGAGCATGTGTATCAATCTACAGCGAAAATCGTTATCAATCCTACGACCTTGACTTTGTAACATACGAGGACTTGAAAAGAGTAGAGAAACCTTTGTTAGCACTAGGATTTAAGCGAATAGGACGTTGTTTTAAACATGACAACTGCCCATACCTCATCGATTTTGTAAATCCACCTATCGCTATTGGCAATGAATCAATTCGTCAATTTGAAACATTAACAACCTCATCCGGAGTTTTGCAACTTCTAACGCCTACAGATTGTGTCAAAGATCGTCTTGCTTCTTTTTTTTACTGGGGAGATGCACAATCGCTAGAACAGGCTCGTCTCGTGGCTAAAAATCACGTAATCGATAGTAATAATATAACTGAATGGGCTCAAAATGAAAATCACCTGGAAAAGCTTCAGCAGTTCTTAAAGAGCCTCTAGAGTTGGGTGCCCCGCTCCCTTTAAATGTCCTACAGAAAACTAAAAGGGGCCGGATTACTCTTCTCGCGATTTATGAAAAGTTAGGAACTATTCAGACACCATTGCGTCCTTGAATCTCGCGCCACTTCTTAATAACCTGTGCGGCCATTGGAGCCGTTTCGCGACCATAACCTCCGTAGCGCTGGTAGACAATTACCACAAGATCAGGGTCGTCGCCTTTGTAGGAAATCCCGCCAAACCAAACGTGGTTGTAGATAATTGAGGGCTGGCCAATATCTATGCCTATTTTTTCTTGAGATTCTGCCGTGCTGGTCTTTCCTACAAGCGAATCCTTTAGTTCATAAAAGGCACGATATTGATCGGGACGCGAAGTACTTAGGCGCCGCAAAGCACCAGATCGATCTTCATGGATGTGCGATATCACTTTTTTAAGCCCCTCTACAAGCGTATTTTGTATCTCTTTTGGCATAAACAGATGCTTCGGTTCTTTTACCTTTGGCACAACAACTTCATTTTTGGCCGTGGCACTATCCACCTTAGAAAAAAGAGGAAAATCAACGCCAATAAGAGCCAGCGAGTCTTTGTAGGCAAAGTTTGCACTGGTTTGACGCTCTGTTTGTTCGAGGTGATAGCCTTTGCCCACAACAAGATCTACAATTCTAGCAGATGGAATAGTCCCTCCATTGGCAATGGCGGAAAGCATAGCAGCACTTTGAAGAGGTGTTGTAAGCAAGCTGTGCTGACCTATAGCTAACGAATAAAGGCCTGTGCGGTTTGTATCAATGTCTTTAGGTATATATCCCGCCACCTCTCCAGGAAGCGATATCCCTGTTTTTTGCCCGAGGCCAAAGTCGAATGCCGCCTCATAAAGCTGCATAGGGTCGTGTAGGTAATCGCCTGCAAGCAAAGAAAAATAGGGGTTACTCGATACTTCTATCGCACGCAAAAGGCTTAATCTTCCAAGGTCTCTATGCATACTTTTTGGAATTCGCCCACCCTTATAAAGCTGAGGAATTGGGGCGCCAGAATCAAACGCGCCCACATAGCTTCTTCCACTTTGTTTGAAGTTACGATCGACGATATCAAAAAGAGTAAGGTCCTTGCTCGAGACCCTTCCTTTAAGCTCAAGGTAGCACTGCTTAAGGCCTGCATAGGCAGTAACGAGTTTAAATAACGACCCCTGAATGGCAGCATGTCTATATGCGTACGATCGAAGCGCTCCTTCGCCCAGCCCCTTGCGAACGCCGGTGACAAGATCTTGCAGAGTATAGTCACTTTTCCCATATACAAGCCTTGGGTAGGTCCCATACAGCGGCACGTTTAAATCTTTAAACCCTTTAAGGCTCGATAAAAATGCTATTTTCAAATCTAGTGGCAATTCAGCCAGCTGGCTTGCCAGCGCCTCATAATTACTTGGCAAATTGCCTGCCTCTAGATAGGCAAACGTCAAAGCAAAGCGCTTTTGCTGCCAAAACTCATCAAACTGGCGACTCTCTTCTTTATCAATATAGTCTAGATAGGCTCTTGCGTAAGTTTTTGCTTTTTTTTCTGCTAATCTTTTTTGCTTTAAAAATTCTTTTTCGTTACTTGATCGCCAGGGAGTAAAATAAATCTCCCTCCATCTTGGCCGTACATTTTTTCTAATCTCCTCGCTAAGCTGCACATAGGTGCAGGCAAAATCTCTATATTCATCGATCGATAAATCACCCACCGCAGCTACAAGCTCGCATGGGAAATCAGTAGACGAAAGTACAAGCCGGCTTAAATCAACAACAAGCATATCCTGCTCGCTACCGGACTGCTGAATTTGTATCACTTTTTTAATTGGTTCTGACGAGTGAAGTGTATCAAAAATTTCTGAGTTTTCCGGCAAGATAAGCGCTAAATAGCGATCCCATGTTAAATACTCCTCCACGTCAATAAACTGCTTTTGCTTTTCTGCATAGCGCTGACAGACAAAGGGCACAACACGATCCCACATTTTGCCGATATAGGTTTCATTTTCTAGCCAGCGCAAAATGTGATCCTGAGACTCTTCAGAAAAAAACGTATTTTTTGTTCGGATAAAATCATTGGGATCATACCGAGGAAAGCTTGCCAGGGCAACTACTTGGCCAGTTTTTGGATCAAGCGCCACTATTGCCCCACCACGCCTTAAAGGCTCTTTTGCTTTTTTGCCCCTAGCATCTTGCTCGTAGGCCTTTTCTCTATCTGTTTCAGCTTGTGCTAAAAGGCGCTCTGCATATTCCTGAAGCTCTACAGACAGCGATAAAAGAACCCTTTTGCCTGCAGTTGGTTCCATTGAACCAGGCAGATTCCGCAAAGCGTTTCCCCTGGCATCACTAAAGTAAGATTTTCTGCCGCAGTACCCTCTTAGCTCATTTTCAAAACTTGCCTCAATTCCCAGCAGGCCAACGCTATCATTAATCGTATAGGCCTGCTCTTTAAGCTTTAACAGTCGCAAATTTGCTTCAGCAAAAGAGGAAACTCCCTCCGGGAGCTCTACATCTTGGCCCTGCTCTTTTCTAGTAACATAATCAGACAGCGTGCGTATTTGGGTGATGACAGCAGTATATTTTTCTCGTGATATTGGCCCCATATAGCCTATAACATCGCAAGCTGTACGGCCCGCAGGATAGTAACGCCTTGGAACACACTGAACTTGTATACCTTGCCAATCCTTTTCAAGTGCTTTTAGCCGAAAATATTCATCCTCGGTAAGCCCCTTTTTTATGACGAAAGGTATATTATTATTTTGAGATGCGTGAGAATGTATAATATCTTCTAAGCGGTCCTTGTCTGCACCAATGATAGAGGCTACATGTTCAGATAGCTTGCGTATATACTCCCGCCTTACATAGCGCCTTCTTTTATTTCCTTGTGCATCTTTTTCGGCTATAACAGCAGGAATTTCTCGAAACTGTGCATAGACAACACTAAGGCGGTACTCAATTTTATTTGCCGCCAGCAAAATATTGAATCTATCACGAATTGTGCCGCGTGCTGCGGGCTCTATTATGGTGCGTTTTCTTGCTTGAAACGCCTCTTCTACCTTTTTTTCATGCTGAATAGCAGCCAAATGCCACAGGCGAAGCCCTATTAAAAGCAGAATACAAAAGATGATATTTAGGACCTTATTCGCCTTCACAGGTATGTTTAGAAGAGACGAAGGCTCACTCTTTCGTGAATGATTAAACATATACGCCAAATGCAAATTGTCAAAAATGTTGATTTAGGATAACCTAAAGACATCATTATTTGCGCCTGTAGTTCAATGGTAGAACTGTAGCCTTCCAAGCTACGAGCGTCAGTTCGATTCTGACCAGGCGCTACCCACCTTACTAAACCTATTTAATGCCTCTGTTATCGTGATCCGCTTTGTCGGATTGAGCTCTAACATTTTATAAATAACACTTTCCGCCTGTTGTTTCAGTGTCAACTTTTTACTTTTTTGCAATGCCGTAAACGTTTTAGCACAACCCTCACCAAAATCCAAAATTTCCGTCCTCAGCCGATTTATAAAAGCAGCTCTTTCTCTAGTCGACAGCTCCTGAAAATCATCAGGCTTTGGAATCGTTTTTCTCCAAGGAACTTGCTTTTCGCTCCAGATTTCATAAAATGCAATCCCTAGCGCCCAGCACTCCGTTTCAACTAAACTTCCCCTAAATGCGCTCTTTCCAAGAAGCTCGGGAGCCGAGGCAAAAAGTGTTCCATACTGACCAGAGCCATAAGAGCATTCAGGCATTTGAGCATCTTTACCCTTATAGTCAAATGAAAGGCCAAAGTCGATTACACCTGTGGTAATAGAGTTGTCCTCATCTCGCTTATAAAGGATATTTTCTGTCTTCAGATCTCCGTGAATAACCCCTTGTTCATGGATTTTTTCTACTGAAAGAGTCACATCTTTAAAGATTTTCAGCTTTTCACTTACTGTAAACCCTACCTTATCTTCTAAAGAGCCGTCATACTGATTAAAAGATGCTAACTTAAATATCTCAAAATCTTCAGCTTGTGGCTTAAAAAAATGGACATACTGCTCATTTGTCGCTTTTTTCCCTGTTATATCAGCATAAAAACGCAGTTTTGCAATGCCAGGCACATTAGCTTCTTTAAACTGCCTATAGTAGTTCATTTCGCGATCAAGTTGCTCAACATCGTCATCATCTGAGAGCGACATCCGAGCCTGAATATCTTGCTTTACCGTTTCTTCTGTTTTTAGTTGTTGTGTCTTTTTTGATATAACCTGCGTGCCCGATTGATAAAGCTTAACAGCCGAGAACACCTCTTTGTATGAGCCCTTGCTTGCAATAGTTGAAAGTTCCGGCTTTGCCATAAGGATAATGCGTCCCTTTTTAGTAAGGTAGATATCGCGAGGAGGAGGAAATTTTTCCGCCTTGGCTGACGGAGTAGATGAAATAAAAAAACCGTTTGCAAAATTCTTAATTTTAGGCACTTCCACTTCAATATGGTAGGCCAGCTGCAGCCTTTCTTTTGGCGTAAGCGGCATCTTCTCAAAATTCATAATACTCTCTAGCTGGTCATAACGCTCAAGCAATGGCCGACACCCTACATCACTCCAATCTTCCTTACGAAGTGTTTTCACGTATGCTTTAATTGCCCGTTGATCATTCGCGCTATAGGCCATGTTACGAATCTGAGAAAAACCATCGTCGGCTGTTTTAGAAAGCCCAATCTTAGCCCCAAGATCGACATGTGGTCGCTTGGCAGGAATATTGCCCTTATTTTGCTTAAGAGAGGTTTTTTTAGAAACTCTTCGCGCTCTCAAAACTTTTTTCCCTGAGTCTGTGTCAGAATTAAAAGATTTTCTCGCTATCATTTTGCTTTTTTTGTCAGAAGCTTTTTGATTTTCAGGTGAATCACCTTGTAGTTTTACACCTTGTAGTTTTACACCTTGCGTTTTGCGTTTTCGCGTTGTTTTTACTCCGGCCGTATCGCCGACAGGCTCAATCACGGAATACTCTACTCTATCAATATTCATATATACATCTTGGATAGTGGTTCAGCAGGCATATCGTACATCTTGTCAATTTAAAAAAATATTAACTTAACATTCACTATTTAATTAGCCTTTTTTCTCTCCATAGTATATGATCTTTTACCTCTAATCTCAATGTGAGATGTAGAGTATTTAACTAAATCCAAGACCGAAATCTTCCGTAAGGAAGATGCCGTCGTCAACATAAAGGGACAAGGCTTGGCCGAACAAACTACAATTAAAGAACTATTAGAAGCTGGTGCCCATTTTGGCCACCAAACATCACGTTGGAACCCAAAGATGAAGCGTTTCATCTTCGGCGAACGTAATGGCATCTACATTATTGACCTAGCAAAAACACTTCATGAACTTAACACTTCAAAAGAAGTTGTTCGTCAGCTTGCAAAAGCAAACAAATCAATTCTTTTTGTCGGCACAAAAAAAGCTGCAAAAGCTCTTGTGCGTGAACAAGCAGAACGTTGTGGCGAGTTTTATATTTGCGAACGTTGGTTAGGTGGTACACTTACAAACCTTACAACACTTCGTCAATCCATTAAAAAACTCGATCGCATTGAAAAGCGCATCGCAGCAGGTGGCGAAGGCTTAACGAAAAAAGAAATTTCGCTTCTTACTAAAGAACAGCTTAAGCTTGAGAAGAACCTTTCTGGCATCCGTGGTATGAGAAAAATGCCTGGACTTATCGTTGTTGTTGACCCAAGCAAAGAAGGCATTGCCGTTGCTGAAGCCAAAAAACTCGGCATTCCTGTTATGGGCCTTGTAGATACAAACTGCGACCCAGATCCGATTGACTATGTCATCCCATGTAATGATGATGCTCAGCGCAGCATTAAGTTAATCCTAGAAGCACTTACTGACGTTATCGTAGACATCAAAAACGAACAAATGATGCTCGGCAACAAAGATGAAGGCTCAAAAGACTCATCTAGCTCAGAAGCTACAGCTTCAAAAGCAAATGAAGAAGTAGAAGCCTCTCTTTAACAGTCAAAGTAAAAGGATTAACACCATGACACAAACAATTACTGCATCCCAAGTAAAAGAACTACGCGACCGTACCGGCGTTGGTATGTCTAAGTGCAAAGAAGCACTAGAAGAAGCCAAGGGCGATATGGAACAAGCTATTGCCGTTTTAAGAAAAGCTGGCATGGCCTCTGCTGTAAAAAAACAGGGTCGCGATACAAATGAAGGCGTTATCTGCTCTACAGAAACTGCCCAGGTAGTCGCTTTTGCTGAAATCAACGCTGAAACCGACTTCGTTGTTAAAAACGAACGTTTTCAAGAATTCTGCAAAAATATTATCGAAGAAATTGCTGCAACCAAACCAGCAACCCTTGATAGTTTCTTAGCTCAAACCTACTCTAAAGATTCATCTTTAACGATCGATCAATACCGTAGTTTAGTTATCCAGACTATTGGAGAAAATATCCAGATTTCTCGCCTTGCTGTTTGGCAAAAAGTGCAAGATCACTCTGTTGGTATTTACTCTCACATGGGTGGTAAAATCTTAACAGCAACGGAAGTTACAGCACCGGACCAGGTAGAACTTGCGCGCGAAGTAGCTATGCATGCCGCAGCTGCCGCACCTGAGTTTTTAGCTCCTCAAGATATTCCACAGGAAACCATCGAAAAAGAACGTGACATTGCCAAAGGCCAAGTCCAAGGCAAGCCCGCTCAAATCATGGATAAAATTGTGGATGGCAAAATCAATGCATACTACGAACAAGTTTGCTTGACTCGTCAGAAATTTATCAAGGACACCTCAGTATCAGTAGAAACCCACGTTCAGAATAAAGCCAAAGAAGTCGGCAAACCAATTGCCCTTACTCGCTTTTTACGCTGGACAGTAGGCCAAGCGCTATAAATTTTTTTCATCTCATGCGGCATTTTCTTTTAAGAAAATGCCGCTTTTCATTAGGTTTGCATTATGCAGACAAAAAAACACTATCACAGAATTTTACTCAAGCTCTCCGGAGAAGCTCTTATGGGCAAAAGCCCATACGGCATCCAGGCTGACGCTTGCGCGACTATCGCACAAGGCATAAAAGACCTTGCTGACAACAATATCCAAGTGGGTGTTGTTATAGGTGGAGGCAACATATTTCGTGGCATTGAGGGAGCAAAACTTGGCATTAGCCGTACACCCTCAGATCACATGGGCATGCTTGCAACAATCATGAATGCAATTGCCATGCAACAAGCACTAGAAAACCTTGGCGTTGAAGCTATTGTTATGAGCGCCATTAACTGCCAACCAATTGCTGATCCCTATAATTTCAAGCAAGCAATACACCATCTCGAAAAAAATAGAGTTGTACTTTTTGCTGGGGGAACAGGCAGCCCCTACTTTACCACTGACACAGCCGCAGCCCTTAGAGCCTCCGAAATTCAGGCTCAGATACTGCTTAAAGCCACAAAAGTTAATGGAATCTACTCCAAGGACCCCATTAAGTTTCCCGATGCCGTTCGTTATGAAAACTTAAGCTATGCCGAAGTTCTTGCACAAAAACTTACGGTCATGGATGCTACGGCAGTAGCTTTATGCATGTCAAACCAAATCCCAATACTTGTATTTAACATGTGGGCTACCCAAAAATTGTCCGAGGTTTTGGTAAACCCAAATTTAGGCACATTAGTACATTAAAACGAGAGTTTATAGATTATGGATATTCTTCAAGATACAAAAAACCGAATGCAGCAAGCCCTAGAACACTACAAAGAAGACCTTCGTGGCCTTCGTGCAGGACGGGCAGCCCCTAGCCTTTTAGAGCCCGTTATGGTTGAGGTTTACGGCTCGCAAATGAAACTCAAAGAGGTTGCAACAATCACATCTGCAGAGGCTCGTCAGCTTGTTGTAAACCCTTTTGATTCCTCTAACGTACAACACATAGCACGCGCAATCGACAAAGCAAACCTTGGCGTACGAGCTGTTGTAGAGGCAAAGTCGGTACGCGTAATGTTTCCTGAACTTACTGCAGAACGCCGTAAAGAGCTTATTAACCAGTCTCATAAAAAACGCGAAGATTGCAAAGTTACCATACGCAATATACGTCGCGACGCCAACGAACTTGTAAAAAAAGCAAAATCTGGTGGCACAATTACTGAAGATGATGTAAAACGACTTGAAAAGCAAATACAGGATCAAACCGATAAATCCTGTAAGGACGCAGACGACTTAGCTAGCGTCAAAGAAAAAGAAATTTCTACAATTTAAGGTGGGAATTTAAGCAGATTTTGTGCGGAATGAAGAATTTTGCAAAATGTCCGAAATTGAGGTTGCAGAAAATCTCGCAAACTGACTAGAATTGGTGCACTTTTATGGTACGTACTAAAACAAGTACGTCCAGTTTGGCCCCATCGTCTAGTCTGGTCTAGGACACCGGATTTTCATTCCGTCAACAGGGGTTCGAATCCCCTTGGGGTCAATTGCCTAAGAGATAAACTTAGGCAGCAAATTTTTGAGTCTTTAGCTCAGCGGTTAGAGCACCTCACTTTTAATGAGGGGGTCGATGGTTCAAATCCATCAAGACTCATATTTTTTGCCTCTCTATCCCTTCTTCATAGGGAACAGCTTGAATCTTCAATTTTCATCATACGTCAGCAACCAAGTAATTCAGAGGCCATAAGAGGATGAACTTCAAAGGTCTTGCTATTCGCAGCTTTCGCCAAAAGTTTTTTCTCGGCTACATTACACTCCTTATAGTCTTTTTAGCCCTTATGTTCCCCTTCGTCGCAGCCTCTGTTCAAAGAATTGTAACCAATTCAATGAACAACCGAATGGATGAGCTCATCTCAAACTTAAGAACGGCAAAAAATGAACCAACACTTATCGACATCTTTAAAGAACAAAAGCACTACACCTTCTTTCGTATCGCCCTTCTTGATGGCAAACAGCGGCTTCTTTATGACTCGCACACAAAGAGACTCATGCGGCCTCTTTTTTTTCCTCTTCAATACACCATACATCCGGAAGTAGAGCAGGCGCTTATAGCGGGACAAGGCTATGCCGAAGATTATTCTGAGATTCTCGGACAAAAGCTCATTTATGTGGCTAAGCGCTTTGAAGTTGAGGGCAAAACCTACGTGCTGAGACTTGCCTTTCCCTACCAGTATACGCAAGAGCTAAAGGACAACTTAGAATTTGGGTTTATCATCCTTTCCTCCATAATACTTATACTCTTCGGAGCCATGGCAGGACTACTCTTACATCGCCTGACAAAACCGATTGGGGAAATTATCAACGCTATACGGCCCTATCAACAAGGAACGACAAAAGACGTTCCTAAAATTGAACTTACTACAAATCCCCAGGATGATTTTGGCCAGCTCGCCAATACGTTAAACTCTCTTTCAGATCAAATACGAAGCCAGCTCTCAACTCACTATAAAATAATTGAGATGAAAAAAGACTTTATAGCCAATGCCTCGCACGAGTTGAAAACCCCCATTACAATCATTCGAGGCTTTGCAGAAACACTCCATGACAATCCATCTCTTCCTCAAAAAACAACTGTTGATATTACAGATAAAATTGTACATAGCTGCGAGCGAATGGCACGCATCATCCACAACTTGCTTACTCTTGCCGATATAGAAAACATCCCCCTATCTCGCATTGCCCCCTGTGACCTCACAGAGCTATCGCTACAGTGCCGCAGCACGCTTTTGGCTGTCTACAGCAAGGCTGAGGTAACCGTTAGCTACAACGAGGCTCACGACTTTACAATAACGGCAGATGAGGCCCTTTTAGAAGTTGCCCTGATGAACCTTCTTGACAATGCCGCCAAATACGCCAAAGAGCTGCCAAAAATCACAATCACCCTTGAGCGACAAGAGCCATTTATAAAAATTTCAGTAAAAGACAACGGTCTCGGCATTCCCCATTCTGATCTCGAACGCATCTTCCAACGCTTTTATCGAGTAAACAAAATACACTCAAAAAAAATAGGCGGCTCAGGCCTTGGCCTCTCTATTGTCGACACGATTATCGAAAAACATTTAGGAACTGTTCACGTTGAATCTACCCTTGGGGAGGGATCAACCTTCACCTTGCTCATAGCCACCAATTTAGCTCCTCAAATATAAATACACGTATCCTCAGAGCCTACAAAAAAAACCGCAAATAGGGTACACTAGCCAACTACCTGGAGGCAAATAGGTCATATGATTAGCGTTACAATTTTGGTAAAAAACGGTGAGAGATACATAAAGCAAGTACTCGAGGCGCTTAAAAAATTTGATGAAGTAATCCTCTTAGATACAGGCTCCACCGACCGCACGATTGCAATAGCTCAACAGTATGCCAATGTACGCGTTCACTCAAGTGCCTTTATGGGTTTTGGACCATCCCATAATTTTGCCACAGCTATTGCAAAGCATGACTGGATTTTATCAATAGATGCCGATGAAATCGCATCTGATGAGCTTGTGGAGGAAGTTCTTTCCCTTACTCTCAGCCCTGAGACTGTCTACAGCGTATCAAGGCACAATTATTTTCGTGGGAAATTCATCAGAGGCTGCGGCTGGTATCCGGATCGTCCAGTACGGCTTTATAACCGTACAGTAACTACCTTTTCAGACGCCATGGTTCATGAAGCTGTTATTGCAACAGGCATGAGAAAAATAACGCTTAAAAGCCCTCTTTTTCACTACCCCTATCATTCAATAACTGAATTTTTAACAAAGATGCAAAGCTACTCGTCACTCTTTGCTGAGCAGTACCAAGGCAAAAGATCCTCATCGCTGCTTAAAGCTATTGCTCACGGCCTCTTCGCTTTTTTTAAAAGCTATCTGCTAAAACGTGGAATATTTTTAGGCCAAGAGGGTTTCATAATTTCACTCTACAACGCACACACCGCCTACTATAAATACCTAAAGCTCCAAGAGCTCAACAACCGCTAACAGTATTCTCTTATGCCCAGATGAAAAGGTCAGAGATTCTACCTGATTCAGCAAAACCCACTCATGATCTACAATTAGCTTTTTCTTTTCTGCCACAAAGAGTTTTGGATAAAGGGTCACGCGAAAACGAGTAAAAGAGTGCTTTTCTTCATCAAGATGCATGTCAAAGTGTGCATCAACACTAAGCTCGTTTATGAGTAGCTGCCCAACATCACCAAAGGACCTGCCATCAGGAAGGCTTTCAAAGTAGGGAAATTCATACAGCCCACTACATGCCATACCCTTTTTCCCCTGGCGCACAAGTAAAAAATCTCCAGAAACAACTACGGCAACATCACGATAAAGCACTTCATAGGTAGTTTTTTGGGATTTTATGGGCAAACCATGTTGCGTGCCGGCCTTATAACTTTTACAATCAGGCCGTATTGGGCAGGCTAAGCACTCCGGCTTTTTTTTGCAGACGCTTGCACCAAGCTCAATCAAGGCTTCTGCTATTACGTGCGGCTCATGGTCCGGCAAAAGAGCCAAGGCATGCTCTCTAAATTTTTTAAGAGTCTTCGCCTTGGAAATGTCATCTGTTAACTCAAGATATCTTGCCAAAACACGGCAGACGTTTGCATCTACTGCGGGCTGCTTTTGGTGAAATCCAAAGGCAAGTATAGCCCCCACCGTGTAAGGCCCAAGACCTTTAATTGACTCTAAAGAGGCCTGATCTTGGGGAATATTTCCGTTAAAACGAGTGACAATATCTTTTGATGCTGCATGAATAGAGCGTGCGCGCGAGTAATAGCCCAACCCCTCCCACAGCTTTAGTACATCATCCAACGGTGCATTTGCCAGCTGCTGTATAGTGGGAAACTTTTTCATCCAACGTTTATAAAAATCGATAACACGCTGAGCTTGCGTTTGCTGCAGCATTACCTCAGAAATCCAAACCTGGTATGGCGTGGGATTATGCCGCCAGGGGAAATCTCTACGGTTTTGCAAAAACCACTGCCTAAGAGTATTTATGGAAGGCGCATACAACATACAAGCCACTATAACAAGAATAGTGGCTTCTCAACTACAAGTAAGACTAAGATTTATCAAAGGGTGAGGAAATATATTTACCAAGGTATGGGCGAATCCATGCACCAATTAGAGTTCCAATTAACAACCCAGGAGCTTCTATCAACAACGCAAGAAGCGCAGCGATTACAATAAACCCCCTAAAAATACCTTCTCCAACCACCAATTCTTTAAATGACCTCATTTTTGCTAGAATATCTTGTGAAAAATAAATTCCTAAAATAACGCCAACTAAAACTCCACCTAGAAATGGGTTGAAAATAGAAAATATAAGCCCCGCAAACATTACGACGTATGCGATCGACTCTCCCATATTATCTTTTACAAATGCCACGAAATCTTGTTTTTGATTTTCTGGCCCTTTTCGGTCAGGCTGCTTGTTATCTTGATCATTCTGTTCTGGACCTGTCATCGGTGCTCCTTACATTTTTTCCCTGTGTACACGACAAAGAGATATTTTATCAATAAGTTCTGTAGTATGCAAAGTTGCATTATTCCTTAAGGCATGCTAAACTGATTTTATTTTTCGGTATTTTTTAGCATGAAACTACAGCCTGCTCGATTACGCCTCATTAACCTCGCTCTCTTAAGCATCGTTGTGTGCCTTGGAGTTTTTACGTTTCTCTCATGGATAGACATAAAACCGGCCGTTTTGCCAACCCCTCTAATTAAACAAACGCATTCTCTACCTTATAGTTTTAAGCAGCCCTCAGAGTCGCTTACAACCATAGGGGAACCCTTTATTTCTCTTGAAAAAACTGATATCAAACTAGCACTTCCGGACCTTCGCAATACGCTTATTTATTTTGGCTCTACAGTCCGTCCTGATGTTTCTGAAAATGATGCAGTAGTACAAATGGGCATTCGAGGCACCCCAACTCCATCCCCAATTACCGCGAACGTTCCTGTATATATGCAGTATGAATCAAGAGGAAACTCCGGGAAATGGTCGTTTAGTCCAGACAACGCTAAAACTCCTATATGGGTAGAAATTACCCCGCAAGAGTCTTCCTGTGAAATAGAGCTCTTTATGACAGACAACGAGGGCAACAAAATTGAAGAGCCGGCAGATTTTGCAAAATTCACTCTACCGCAGGTACACCTGCCCTACACAGCACATGGAGCAAATGCCTTTGAGGTGGCAGGTTTTCGTGCCGACTCATCACTTCTTATACGTCAAAAGTGTGCTTGGTTTGGACAGGATCTCTTTTTGCAAGAGCTTGGCGATGAAACATTTGCCTTTGCCTTCGACAAAGAACGTATTGACTTTTTAGATCCAGAAGATCCCTATTTTTGCTTTGTAGGCACAGGAGACTGTCTTGCCTTTTGGGATGGGCGATGGCACGAAGTAGAACCCGGTGAAGAATCAAGGGATCTACCCCTTTTGGTTGCAAAAAAAATTGACGAAAAAGCTATTTCTTTTGACCTATGGGCACCCAATGGCAAAGCCAGAATACCTATTGAGTTACGTCGTGCAAACGCGATGTCTACTTTTGCTGATAAGTTTGACCTTAAATTAGTAGGCGCCCGCTCAAGAAAAGATTGGATCGCAGAACTAGGTGGCACTCGCATGCTTCTTCGAGCCGACGACTGGCTAATCCTACAAGATAATGAATGGCGCAAAATTACAACTGCTGAAGAGCTCGATGAATACATCTATGGTGCTGTACGAGGCCCTCTTTTGGTACTGCAAGGCTCAGAAAAAATAGGTAACGACATTGGACTTGTGGGAAGAGTATACGACTACACAAGAACGCAAGTTGTCCCTTTAAGAATTTCTCTATTTAAGTCCTGGGAACAGGCAACTCCAACTCAAGATGAATTTGATGAAAATGATGATGACGACGACGATGACGATGATGACGACGAAGATGACAACGACGAAGATGATGAAGATGAAGATGATGACGATTTTGAAGATGAAGATGACGATGATGACGATGAGTAAAATCTCGTCCAGACAACACATGGAGCGCTATGAAACAGAATAACATTCTCTTAGGGTCAATACTTTTATTTGCGCTTTCCTTCCCATTGGAAAGTCTTACCATATCCGAAAAACGAGCAAACCTTGTTTCAGGAACAAGTGGCTCTAAATCAACAGACGCAAAAAGCCTTGTCCAGGTCAACATAAACCTAAAAGAAAAACAAAAAGAGCTGCAAAAACTCTACCAAAGCTCTCAAGAGGAATATGCAAAAGCTCTTGAACAAAAGATGGATCCTGAAGCCATTGAAGAGCTCTTTAAAGGGTATCTAACACAAATATCCCAGGTACGAAAAGAAATAAAAGACCTTGAAGACAACTGGAAAATTTTATCCCAAGATGGTCTTGAACAAGAACAAGAAGGCCTTTGGCATCAACCAGACACCTCTATTGGCCAGCTTGTTATCGATTATGGCTCTGGCGATTACATCTACCTTATGCCACCAGAAATCGCGAGCCTTAAAGTACATGTAAGCTCACAACTGTCAGTTCCACGAGCGATGTGGAGCGACATGCTAGAGCTTATTTTAGCAAACTATGGCATAGGAGTTAAACAACTCAACCCATTCCTTCGACAGCTTTTCTTTTTGCGACTTAATCAGGCCGACCTAGTGGCCATCACAGACGATGCCGACGAGCTAAAGCTAACTCCCCCTGATGCGCGCATTTGCTATGTACTGCAACCGCACGCAACAGAACTCAAAAGAATCTTTCAATTCCTAGAGAAGTTCTCTCCTCAAGAACAAATGAGCATCCAGGTTATCGGTAACAACATTGTTATGGTAGGGCTTGCTCGAGAAATAACTGAAATGATGAAAATTTATGACTTCATCTCACTTCCTAAGCACCAGCAGGAATATAAGCTTGTTGCTCTACAAAAAGCTGAAAGCGAAGAGGTTGCAAAAATCCTCCAAGCGATCTTTGAAGGTGATGGTTTTAAATTTTTTGGTGATTCCTCAGGTGGAAAAAACAGTAAAGAAAGCTCCATGCCCTTCATGAATGGTGACGGCGGTGGCTCAGGCTTTAAAGTGCTCACCCTAAAAACACCCTCTCAGTCACTTTTCTTACTTGGTAAAGCTGAGCAAATAGAAAAAGCATGCCAGATTATTCAAGAAATCGAAACAAGAGTTAGTGAAGCGCAAGACAAAACAGTCTTCTGGTATGCCTGCCGACACTCCGAAGCTGAAGAACTAGCTGACGTTTTAAGCCAAGTCTACACCAAGATGATTGAAAGCCCTGATGCCTTTGCACTAGGTACAGCCGTCAAAAAAGGGGTAGACCGTGCACGTAGAAGCAAAGACACCACTGAAACAATTATCAATAGAACTGACAACGATAGACTGGTCGTTACACCGCCAAAAATTTCCCCTAACGATCCAAAGAGAAAAAGCTACGAGAAGCATGAAAACTTCATTGTAGATTCCAAAACAAACTCCATAGTTATGGTTGTCGAATCTAATGTTTTACCGAAGCTCCGAGAGCTTGTAAAAAAGCTTGATGTACCTAAGAAAATGGTTCAGATTGACGTGCTTCTTTTTGAAAAGCGCGTCGCTGACAACAACACCTTTGGCCTAAACCTTCTTAAGATGGGCACTGCTGCCTCCGACAAACACCGCCGAAGCACCATCTGGAATCAAGGAATACAAGGCAAAGGCAAGAAACGCAGCGGCAAACACGATGTTGCCGACCAAATACTTGGCGACAAGGGTGTTTTACAGTTTATTATTTCCAGGACAAAGCATGGCAGCATTCCAGCTTTTGACCTAGCGTATAACTTTTTACTTGCTCAAGAAGATATCCAAATCAATGCAAACCCAACGGTTACAACAGTTAACCAAGTGCCTGCAAAGATTGCTATTGTTGATCAAATTTCTGTAAATACTGGCGTGGTAGAAATAGACACTACAAAAGCAACTCGCCTAAAGGACTCCTACAGTCGTGAAGAGTATGGTATTATTATCTCTATAACACCAACAATCCACGCAAAAATGGATGATGATGAAGAGGGGGATGCACCCAAATTTATTCACCTATCTACTGACCTAGTGTTTGATACCACTCGTAACAACAAAGACAACCGTCCTGATGTTACTCGTCGTAACATCAAAAATGAAGTGCGTGTTGCCGATGGAGAAACGGTGATTTTAGGTGGCCTTCGTCGCAAGACGGCTCTTGATAACGCAGAGATGGTGCCATTTCTTGGAGAGCTTCCGGGCATTGGTAAGCTCTTTAGCATCACAAGAATGGAAGATGCCAGCACAGAAATGTTTATCTTTATCACACCACGCATCGTGCCTGATAAGCTAGACCAATTCCGCAAGATGCGTCAAGAGGCTATTACTACTCGTCCGGGAGACGTGCCTGAGTTTTTACAAGAACTTATCCAAGCCCGAGAAAAAGAAAAGCGTGGCCTATTTGAGGGTAGCCTTAAGCTTTTGCTCGGACGTCCCGATAACAGTTTCCTTGAGGCTTCGAAACAATAATGGCATCCTTAAAGGAGCTTTTTTCAGCTAAGTCATTTACAGAGGCCGTAGGGGCAATACTTCCTTTTACTAAAAAAGAAGAAGCTCCTCTACAGCCTGCTGCACAAAAAATCTCATTTAATGATGAAGAGCAGGCAAAAGCAACGGCCCTGAAACTAGGTTTAGAGGTATTTGATGACCTCTCCTCATTTCAAATTGATCGCACCCTTACACGACGAGTTCCTTATTCTTTTGTAAAAAAGCATTTTGTTTTGGCTGTCGCTGAAAATGAAACAACAGTAACCGTTGCCACCTGCGATCCACTCAATTTAGATGCCATAGAAGAACTAAGGCACCTACTTGGTCAAAGTATTGAAACCGCCTTTGTACCTAAACAGGCCATACTTGCCGCTATTCACGAATACTACCATAGCGACGACTCAAGTGCCGTATTCCTCGACAACATGCAAGGCGCTAACGACGACGAAGAGATGTTGGGAGAGCTACAAGTATATGACCTACTTGATGACTCTCTACAGCTTCCTGGCGTTGTACGTCTACTGAACTTCGTTATCTCTGAGGCTATACAGCAAGGCGCATCAGATATTCACTTTGAGCCTAAAGAAACTGGCCTTTGTATCCGCTACCGCATTGATGGCGTCTTACAAACTCGCCTATCGCCATCACAAGAGCTGACTCAGCAGCTACTTACCAGACTTAAAGTTATGGCAAAGCTCGACATCGCTGAAAAACGACTTCCCCAAGATGGGCGCATCAAAATGCGTATGGGTGGCAAAGAGGTAGACTTCCGGGTAAGTACCCTACCTGTCGTAACAGGTGAGCGTATCGTATTGCGTATTTTGGATAAGGGCAACATCGTTTTAGGACTAGACAAGCTTGGCCTGCCAACTGAAATGCTTAATGAATTTAGAAGAGAAATCGGATTTTCCGAAGGAATCATTCTTGTTACTGGCCCTACTGGAAGCGGAAAAACAACAACACTTTATAGTGCGCTCTCAGAGCTTCAAAATGATAACACAAACATCATGACCATTGAAGATCCTGTTGAATATCGCCTTAAAGGAATAGCGCAAATGGGTGTACACCCCAAGATTGGTCTTTCGTTTGCAGCCGGCCTTCGCCATATCTTACGTCAAGACCCTGACATCATCATGGTGGGTGAAATCCGAGATAAAGAGACTGCAGAAATTGCCATTCAAGCCGCCTTAACAGGTCACTTGGTATTAAGCACGCTTCACACAAATGATGCTCCTTCTGCGATTGTACGTTTAGTTGATATGGGTATCGAATCATACCTTATCTCCTCATGCTGTATCGGCATTATGGCACAACGCCTTGTTCGCACAATATGCCCAGCATGTAAAACTGCCTACACTCCCACTGCAAGCGAACTGGCAAACCTAAAAATTACTCACGACATGCTACCTAATGGCAAACTCTACCGCGGAACTGGCTGCTCAAGCTGCGTAGGATCAGGCTTTCAAGGCCGCCATGGTATATATGAGCTTATGTCGATGAGCTCAAACGTCAGAAAGCAGGTGTTAAAAAGCCCAGAAGCCACCCAAATTCAGGCAACAGCCCTTGAAGATGGGATGATGACTCTTCGTGAGTGTGGCCGTGCTCTTGCAATAAAAGGCATTACCACCACCGAAGAAGTCTGGCGTGTAACTCGTGCAGAAGAAGAAGTACAATAAGCTATGCTATACGAATATAAAGCCTTTACAAAGCAGGGCAAAGCCGCCAAGGGCACTATAGAAGCCGCAGGAGCTAAAGATGCTAAAGATAAGCTTCGCGAAATGCAGCTTATCGTCTCTTCTCTTGAGCCGCAAAAAAAAGGGCGCAAACGACTTAAGCTTTCAAAAGATGATCTTCTTATATTCACCTCCCAGCTCTCCCAGCTTCTTTCTAGCCAGATCCCTCTTTATGAAAGCCTTTTAGCCCTAGAAGAACAGGCAAGACAAGAGCCCTATCACCCTGTTATTCTAGGCTTAACAGACCGTATCAAGCGAGGGTCGAGTCTATCTCAGGCTATGCAGGATTTTTCAGAGAGTTTTTCACCACTGTATCGTGCGCTTATTTCCGCAGGTGAAGCCGTTGGAAACCTAGAGCTGGCTCTAAACAGGTTAAATACTTTTCTTGTCCATGACAACAAAATCCGTAAACAGCTAGCCTCTGCACTTATCTATCCGGCGCTGCTCTCTGGTCTTTTGGTAGTTGCAGTAACTGTACTTGTAGGGTTTGTTATTCCAGCACTTGAGCAGCTATTTGAAGACAAAAATGTTCCGCAGTTTACAAAAATTGTTTTTAGCACAGCCAAATTTTTACGAGAATGGGGCGTATTAGTTGTAGGCTCTATAGTAGGCTTTGGCTTTTATGCATTTTATAAGCTGCGAAATCCAAAGACTAAAGCTTCAATACAGAGAAATGTTTTACATGTTCCGCTTATCAACCGCTACGTCATTCTCTCGTCATTAAGCCGCTTTGCCCGCACGCTTGGCACACTTCTTGAAGGAGGCCTACCGCTTACAATAAGTCTTGCCTACGCTAAAGAAGCCCTTGGGAATGCCCGTTTAAATGAAATTATCCAACGCGTAGAGCAAAAAATTATTGAAGGGGTTCCTTTTAGTACCGAGCTCAGCCGCTACAAAGAGGTACCATCGCTCTTTTCACGTATGGTACTCATCGGAGAAGAGTCGGGCAAGCTTTCAAGCATGCTTGGCCAGCTTGCCACACTCTATGAAGAAGAAACTGAACGAACGCTCACCCGGGTAGTGTCTCTTGCTCAACCAGTGATGCTTTTGCTGATGGGCTGTTTAATTGGAGGGGTATTATTATCTATACTCTTGCCGCTAAGTAGTTTTGGTTCTTCCATTCAACTTTAAATTTCCGGTATAATAACCGGTAAGTAACAAGAGGACATTGCAATGAAAAAAAATCATAAAAGAAAAAAAAGAGCCGTAACCCTAATCGAGATGATTGTGGTTATGCTTTTAATTGCCACCATCACCGGAGCGCTTGCCTATAACTACAACGCAAGCTTATCTGAAGGTAAAGCCTTTAAAACAAGAGAAGGCATCTCACGAATCAAAACAATTTTAGCACTTTCTCTTGCTGAAGATAACGAACTTAACCCCTCAGAAATTGACAGCCAGTGGCAATCTTTAGTGCAACACTCACCTCTTGCTGGCAAATCCAAAGATTTACTTACAGATGGATGGGGCAAACCCTATGAAGTTCGCTGCGTAGAAGATGATGGTGAGCAGATAATTACAGTGCGCTCAGAGAGCCTTGAATCCTTTGAAAAACAGAAGAAGTCTAAGTGAGAAAACGCGCCTTTAGCATCCTCGAGGTGATGATAGCCTTTAGCATCATTGCCATTTGCGGGGGCGCTTTACTTATAAACTTCCAAAAGAGTCACCGGGATCGCCAGGAAAAAGATGCTGTAGACATTGTCCAAAGCAAACTTCGCATGGCATCCAAGCTTGCAAAAATTACAGGCGGGGAGATTAAAGTAATTTTTGGAGAACAGGACGGTGTGACAACTATTTCCACATCGTCAGATATAGACATCTCCGCAAGGATGAAAGCTGCTTTAAGCCGCATTACACCTTTGCCACTGATAAAAGATGTAGCCATTACGCCAGATTCCGGAAAAATCTCTGCTCTGTCATTTTATCCTTGGGGACTAGATGATCGAGATGTAGAAATAACCCTTTATTTCGCCTCAGGAGAGCAAGTGACTTGCCATCCTGCCAAACAGGTTCCTAACGTAATAGTAGAGGACGCAAATGAAGTATATGAGCTTTTCCCAAGTGAACTATTAGAAGATGAAAAAGAAGAAACGCACGTTTACACTAATTGAAGTACTCATTGCCATAGCACTTGCTACTGGTGCCTGCTTCTTTTTGCTCGAATTTGAAGAAAGCTACATAAAAAATGCGCGCCAAAGCTTGCTAAAGGTAAAAAAAGAACGGCTCACACAAGAGGCCTACGTAGTTCTTTTTGAACATTTTTACACGAATCAAATTCCTTGGAAGGCTGTTGAAGATAAAAAATCTTATCGCTACCCATTAAGTGAACCAAACTGGGAAGCTGAAGCTTCATTTTCGCCTGTGCATCACAAAAACAGTGAAGAGATTTCTCAAACTCTTATCGATGCAAAGGTTACACTCAAACTATACCATTATGACAAAGAACAAGCTAAGCAGCCAGAGATGCGCTTGTGTCTGAAAAAAGAGGAGCGAATGCATGTGCAAACTCCGCAAACGTAGATCTTTTATCCTCATCGAAGTACTTGTTGCTACCTCTTTGTTTGTAATGCTGCTGGTCGCCATTTTTGGCATATTTTGGAGAACCACTAAAACAAATGCTTCCATCAATCACCTGCGCGTCATAAATGAACAGCACCTTGTCGCTCAAGCCACCTTACAAGACCTTTTTTCTAAAGTTAACCATAGCACATCGATAAACCCCTATTTTTATATAGAAAAAGACTCCAGATCAGGGCTTGCAAGCCTCATCTTTACAATAGATGGAGATACACAAAAACTACCTGAATTTTGCGGGTACCCCCTCATAAAACTCTACGTTGAGGATGAACAACTCGTTGTTGCGACATTCCCTCACTCTCAAACACAAACGGGAATTCCAACACTTATGCGCAAGGATGCGCTGTTGTCCAATGTAACCGACTTTGAGGTAGAAGTTTTTTTAGCCGATGAGGGGCAACAAGAGACAAAGCAAGATGCCGAAGATGCGCCAAAAAAGCCCCCCATGGGTCGCTGGACTGACATCTGGCTTAAAGAGTATGACCGCCCCCCAACGCTCGTTAAACTTCATGTGACAAGGGGTAAATCCGATACATCCACACTGTGGTTTTTCATAACTCCTATGATTACTACTATACTGTATGATAAGGAGTAAGCCATGCATATTCTTTTAACAACTTATGGTCTTCTCCTGATTTTTGCCCTCTTCTGCACAGCTCAGTGGAGATCAGCTACTGACATGGCCTTTATGGATGCCGTAGCAATAGAGCGGTTTACAAAATCTCGCAACAGATCACTTGCACAAGTAACCAACCAAGCAAGAAAGCTTCACGAAAAACACTCCCCAACGCCTCAAAAAGCCTCTTCAAAAGCCATTTCATCACAAGTTGATTCAACAACAGCAGCAGATACAAATGCACTGATCATTGACGAAAATGAAGATGAGGAACCCGCGCTAGACCCACCCGACATGCCAGATGATGAAAAGGATAAACCTGACAAGAAAGTAAAAAATAGAGCTCCTAAAAAGTGCACAAGCTATTTACACGTTCATGACATCTTTATGGGAGAAAATCCTACAATTACCGAAGGCAAAGGCAAATCTGCCTTCATTTTGCTAAAAAATCTCATAGCAGCCCTCTATTCAGGCCAAGATTTCTTTGAAGCTGCTAAAGATAAAATCCCTGATCTTGAAGAGCAATTTGTACAAAGCCTTTATGAGAGTGCAAAAGATTCACAAACTGAAGAACAGTGGCTCCTTACATTTAAAAACCTCGATCAACTAGAGCTCGATGACAAAACACAAACAGATCTTCGCTACAAGGCTTTTACTGGTAATAAGCGACGTCTTGACAAAGAGAGCAGCGAAGCTCCTGGCTACTTCCCTCTTTACGAATTTACCTCTATCAAGAAAAACGATGCCATTATGAGCCTTTGGACAGCCCCAAAACCACTGCTCATGGCACTTTTTCAAAATGAAGAAGTAGTGCAAGAGGTGCTAGAAACACGTAAAGAAATTTACAACGCAAGACGAAGAAAGACCCTAGCTAATTCACAGCCATCGGACGAGCCCGACCTCAAACTGCAGTTCAGCTCATATATACGCGACATAGATCCGCAACATATCGACTTCCAAATAAGTGGTACCCGCCCTCCCGATATGCCTAAGTCAAAAAATCAGAACTAGAAGCCACCATTAAAACCTTAAGCCCCCGACGAAGTGGTGGGGACGTGGGGCCTAGGCTATTAACACCTTTGTTTTTGAGCTTTAGCTCTCTGGAGTTCGCGTGCAGTATGCACCGCTCTCATTTTTGACCAAGACTTTTTCATGAAAAGCCTCGAGGCTATAGTAAGGGGGGATGTTGCTTTGGCTCTGTCGAGGTAAATATTTACGATGAAATTGAGAGCGGCGCATGCTGCTCTCGCACTCCAAAGAGCTAAAGCTCAAGAACAAATTTGTTACTGCATCCCTAGTATGAAAAAGGGCTCAAATCAACACCCTAGGCCCGGCCTGGGCTGTCAAAAACTTTAAACCTTTGACATGCATTAAATTTTAATGATGTGTCCATATATCTTCCCTCATCCTGCTTATCATGCCGCTTGCGATCCTGCCTATCTTGTTCTCTGCTAAATCTATAAAAACAGGATA
>JBGSSB010000107.1:0-14469 GCA_041737255.1 Chlamydiales bacterium
TCTCTAGCCTCGAGTCTTTTTATGAAAAAGTCTCGGTTAAAAATGAGAGCGGTGCATTACTGCACCGACACTCCAGAGAGCTTCGCTCAAGGGCAAGTTTTGCATAAAAGCCATTCTTTGAAAAAGCCCTTAAATCAACCCTCTAGGTCAGACCCCAATACCGTTCACTTAAACAAAAAACTTAAGCGATTAGAACGATGAAACGATAAAAAAAATAAAAAATAAAATCACCTCGACTTAATCAGAAAGTTCGAATTTTTTTCTTTTCATCGTTCCTATCGTTCTATCGTTTTAATCGTTGAGGGTTTAAGTGAACGGTACTGGGTCTGACCGTGATGTCTGCACTTTTGTGGTGTAAAAATAAAATTTATGTTATTATAAAGCTAGTATACTAATAAGGAGGGAGTTATGGATCCACTTTCTAAGTTGGCACATGATGGGGCAATTTATGCTTTCCAACCACAAGCTGTTACTCGCGGGCCACCGCCTGAAAAACCTTTTGTAATCGAAACTCCAGAAAAAGCAAATAAAGCCGAAAAAGACAAAGAGTCTAAAGAAAAGAAAGACGAGGAAGAACTCTAGCAATAATGGGGGATCTTAGCTTTCTCATTTTTCCACTACTCCCCCATAGTTTTGGCTTCGAATAGTTTTATACCTGCTCAGCTATGGGTTTTGAAGAACTGCGCGATAGCGGATTTCACCAGAGCGCACCTTATCAAGGGCTCTGTTAACATCTTCCATCTTAAACACCTCAACATCTGCTTTTATGTTGTGCTGCGCTGCAAAGTGTAAAAGCTTGTGGATGTCAGGCCTGCTGCCAATATTGCTTGCGGATACACTTTTTCTGCCTTCTATAAGGGAAAAAAAGGGTACTTCAAGTGGCTTTGTTTGCGCACCTACAATGCAAAGCGTGCCTTTAGGGCGTAAAAGAGCCAAGTACTGTTGCCAATCTAGTGGTACTGCCACTGTCGAAAGGATTAGGTCGAAGGAGTTTTCTACTTTTTTTAGAGCAGCTTTGTCTGTGCTCGATACAAAATGGTGAGCTCCTAGGCGCTCGCTTTCGGTTTTTTTGTCTGGGCTTGTAGAAAAGGCAGTTACTTCGCAGCCAAAACCCTTTGCAAACTGCAATGCCAAATGTCCAAGGCCACCAATACCAATAACACCGACTCGCGATGTTGGATTAATGTTATAGCGCAAGAGGGGAGAGAAGACTGTTGCTCCGCCACAGAAAAGTGGTGCTACTTGGGCAGAGTCGAGCGTATCAGGAATCTCAAAGGCAAAACGGCTGTCAGCTCGCATGCGATCGGCATAGCCGCCTGGATTACCTACACAAGTGGCGGTTTGCTTGCTACAAAGGTTTTCTTGGCCGGTTGTGCACCACTCACATTGCATGCAGGATGAGCGCTGCCATCCAATGCCAACTCGTTGATTTAGTTTAAGATTAGTAACATTTGATCCAAGTTCTGTAACTACTCCAACAATTTCATGTCCTGGTATAAGAGGATAAATGCTTGTTCCCCATTCATTATCAATTAAACTAAGGTCGCTGTGGCAGATTCCGCAATGCGTAATAGCTACTTCAATATCCCACGGTCCAAGTGTAACTGGTTCATATTCATAGTGTTCGAGAGTGCTTTTTTGTTTTTTCGCTGCATAGCCTTTTATATTCATTGGGTTCTCCTTTTTCTTTTAGTTATCACAATTGATAAAAAAATACTTTAAAAATAAATAGTTTATGGGTTAGGTAGGGTGAAATAGATTATGGAGTTAACAATGCACTTCGCGCGCAATATAGTGGCACACTTGTTTATTGGCTCATGCCTTTTAATGCTTCCTCTCGCAGCTGTGGATTCATCTAAAAAAGCCATTGCCAAAGAGTTAAATAATGGTAACGACAAGCGCCTGTGTAGATTGTTGCGCACAAATGCAAAGCAAAACATAAGCCTAACTGCACTTAAAGCCCTTGCCGTAAAGCAGGATGCAAAGTCTCTAGTAAAAGCAATCGACTCAACACGCAAAACCAAACTTAAAAATTTGGGCATTTCAAAAGCCGAATTTTTAGCGATTGCCTATTTTATCAATACAGTTGCAAATGGCAAAACAACCCATTACTCCAAAGATAAAACAGGGCTGTCACATGTCATAGAGTATGATCGAGATACCAAAAACTATTTTATAGTGCTAGAAGGTCGAGGCGTTTATCTTGATAGAGGAATGAAGAAAACCGTTTCAAAAGCCCTGCAGTACAAAAACAGTGGGGCCGTGGTTGTTGCTCGTGGTGAGCAGTCTATCGAAATGGATAAAGAGCTTGAGATCACAAAGGAATTTCGTGGACGTCCCGGACTTTTTCGATCACTTGGTATTTGTCATCATACAGAAAATGATTTACAGTATCACACCATTTATTCCAAACTTTATAGCCCTGGATCATTGCAAAACGTCTTTCATAACGATTACAAACTGTCGCTTTATGAAAAAATTCGAATTGCGCATAGAATTTCAAGAGGGTTGCGTACACTCCATAAAAAGGGTGTTGTACACCGTGATTTAGGTATTAAAAATTACCTAATCAACATTCCTAAAGGAAAGCCAGGCCGAAGAAAAATTGAAGCATGTATTGCTGATTTTGGAAGAGCTGGACGCGCTTCACAAATTGTGCCGGAGCCAAGGGTTCAAGGAAATACCACCTATATGGCGCCAGAGGGTCATTTTTATAAAAAACTTACCAAAAATTCATATACAAGGCTTGATGTTTTTGCTATGGGCTGTGTTTTTTATAGGCTGTTGCACGGTCAAAAAGGCGCCTGGCAAAATAAAAATTATGTTATGAAGGATACTCGTCCCGTACCTATGCGTCATCAAGAACATAAAAACCTTGTCACAACAGGTACAGCTTTGCGCCGTATAACACTTGCTAGGGAAAAAAATCGAAGTGCAAGATCAGAGTTTGAGTATCTTGTATTGCGAATGCTTCACACAAACCCTAAAAAGCGACCATCTGCTACTACTGTTCATAACAAGCTAGATGAGATATTTAACCGTTACAAGAGTTCTAAGAAGACAGCTTAAATTAGTTCCTTAGGCTACCCGTCCAGTTAAGTTTGCTACGAAGTGTCGCAAAGTAATCAAACCCGGGCACGCTTATAAGGCGAAAGCTGCGGTTTGCTGGGCGTATCGTAAATTTTTCCTTAGATTGCAGAGTGAAGCGGCATATTCCATCAAACGCAACTTCCATAGGCAAATAGTTACTCAAGTATTCAACTTCAATTATTTTGGGCAGCTGCAGCACGATTGGGCGATTTGATATAGCGTGCGGGCAGATAGGGGTTATAACAACAGCCTGCAGCTCAGGTGAGACAATAGGGCCCCCGGCAGATAGTGAGTAGGCAGTAGAGCCACTTGGCGTTGCAACGATGACGCCATCTGCGCTAAAGGTGTTAAAATATTTCCCATCAACAGTAAGGCCTACATCAACAAGATTATAGTTTGGGCCTCTATGTATTACCATTTCATTTACAGCAAGGCAAGTTGTGCCATCTGCTTTAACGCCCTCTAACATCATACGCTCTTGTACTTCGTAGTTTCCAAGGAGCACTAGTTCTAGGCTGCGATAGAGGTTTGCTGGTGTGATATCGGCTAAAAAGCCTAGGGTTCCAAAATTTACACCAAGTATAGGCGCATGAATGTGTGGGTATTTATGAATGAGTCCTAGTATAGAGCCATCACCGCCAAGTGAGATAATGAAATCTATTTCATTATGCGCAACTTCTGAAATGGGGCTAATGCCATCTACATGTTCGCTTTCAGGACCTACTACAGTAACATTTCTTTGCTGCAGAAACTGGGCTACTTCTCGGGCTAGTTCTTTTGCCTGCGGCTTTGTGTAGTTAACGACAATAGCAATAATCATGACATGCTTTGTGTTTGTGGCTTGTTATCTTGGCCTAGCTGAAGCTCGCCGGCACGATTTTTCATGAGTACTTCTATTTTCTTTTCTGCATCCGAAAGCTTTTTGTGGCAGGAGATAATAAGTGTATCTGCCTCTTCATAAAGTGCTAAGGATTCTTCGAGGCTAGCTTGGCCTGTATTTAACCCTTCCAAAATATGTTCAAGGCGCTCAAAGGCTTTTTCAAAGGGTGTTTCAACTTGTTGGTTTGTCATCTGTAACTCGTATGGTTGTGATTTCTGCATCTGCCTCGCCATCGACGAAGGCAATTTTTATTGCTTGCTTTGCAGCAAGTGATGAAGCTGAGGATATAACCGAACCATCTTTTTGTGAAAAGATAATGCTATAGCCTTTTGCTAAAATTTTCTTAGGGTGTAGCGCATCAAGTTGTGCTGCGACATTTTCAAGTTTTCGCTTTTTTTCTTGCAGCCTTTTTTGCACGATGGTGGGGATTAACAAAGCAAACTGGCAGGCAGTAAAGGCGCGCTTTTTCATAGCAAGACGCGCCTGTATTGCGGCGTTTACACTGTCATTTTTTGAGATCAGCTGCTGCCTTTTATTTCTAATGAGGCGTACAAGTGCTAGCTGTATATTTTTTTCATGCTGCACTAGCTCTTGCTTTCGCTCGGCTATTTTGTTGCTTGGCCGTACTACTTCTAGGCTTTTTTTATAGCGGGTAAGATCAAGGCTGTATGTTGTAAGGGTGCGCTTTATAGCGCTATCAAGCTGCTCTTCTATATCATCTACCTTTTGCTGGCTTGCCTGTAAAAGGTAGGTAGAAGAGGCAAATATTGGGTGTTTGGCAAGGCGCAAAAGCTCTTTGAGGCGCGATTTAACATCTTTGCTTACTACTTGCGAGATATCTTTGGCATATTTAGATAGCTTATCAAGCATCTCTACTTGTTCGTGGGAGACGATTTCAGCGGCAGCTGATGGTGTAGCGGCTCGCAGGTCTGCTACCATGTCAGCAATGGTAAAGTCTGTTTCGTGGCCAACAGCTGATACTACAGGTATCTCACTTTGAAAGATCGCGTTGGCTACAAGTTCGCTGTTAAAGGGGGCTAGGTCCTCAACGCTTCCTCCGCCGCGGCCAACAATAAGTACATCGGCAAGCTTATAGTCGTTAAAGTGCTTTATTGCAGCGGCAATTTCGGCGTCGGCGCCTTCGCCTTGTACACGTACTGGGTTTAAGATGAGGTGAAAGCCACTCATGCGGCGTTCAAGTACTGTGAGGATATCCTGAATTACGGCACCAGTTTGGCTTGTAACAACGCCAATGCACTTTGGAAAGGCGGGAAGGGGCCGCTTTCTTTCTGCGTTAAAGTAGCCTAGTTTTTGAAGTTTCTTTTTAAGAAGCTCAAGTTTTATTAGCTGATCGCCAATACCCACATGGGAGAGCTCTCGTACAAGAAGCTGGTATGAGCCTCTTAGGGCATACAGGCTCATCTCGGCTCTAACGAGGATCTGATCGCCAGCCTTTGGCACGAGGCCAATCTTCATGAGGTCACCCCTAAAGCAGACGCAAGGGATCTGTGCAAAGTCATCTTTTAGTGAAAAATAAAAGTGGCCCGAGGTTTGCAGTTTGGGGTTTGACACCTCACCTTTTACCCACACGCGTGGAAAGGTTCCTTCTAGCGTAAGCTTTATGGCTTGAGTTATTTCGGAAACAGAAAGTATGAGTGGCTGAGTTTGCAATGTCATAGCTTAAGAGAATGCGCAATTACCGAAAAATTCTCAAGGTCAGAATGCGACACCAGATCAGATTGCTAGATAAGCGACTACTCTGCAAATACTTTGCTTACTCATTGGAATTTTTAGGCCATTTGTTTCTAAAATTGCATTGGAGTAGTTGAAGGTTCCGCTTGTGCCTGAAACAGCTATATCGTTCATCGAAAAATCAGCACAATTTAGCTTCATCGTTGCTTTGTCGCCAAGGTGAATGCGATATCCTGCATTGAAAGGGATAATATGGGCTTTTTTTTCTTTTACGGCGCAAATGAGAGATTCAAATTCAGCTGGGTAGTCATTGAGGTGTGGTTGAATAGGTGATCCGGTTGGGGTAGTGGCAATGCTAGTGGTCATTTTGTTTATCCTTGTTTCTTGAGTCTTTGTTATTTGAGCCTTTTGGCTAAAAAGAGGATTACTGCTATTCTTTATAGCTGAAGATAACAAAAGGTCCAAAGAATATGCAAGCAATTAGAAGCTGGAATAACTACCTCTGGTCATCTCTTGAAGATGCGCTTACTCCTCTGCCATCTGGGTCGAACGATTCGAAAATTATTCATATACTCCCTGCGACTGCGTTTCTTCCTGGGGCGCTGGTTACTGGGTGCGTAGCTTCGGCTGCAAGCGTTGCATCTTATGCAGCGGGCTGTTTGAGATCGCCAAAAGCTTTAGATCCAAATAAAAATTTTTCTTTGATTTGTGAGGATTCAAGGCTATGGGAAAAGCTTGGTGATATACAAAACAAGGTTACCTTGGGCCAGGATGACTCCAATTTTCTGTTTGGTGTTGCAACCTGCACCTATCAGGACTCAGGTCAGGCTAATTGCCCTGACTCGCAGTGGGCTGGCTGGGAAGAGAAGCGACTAGCTGTTGACAACCAGTCAAAACGAAGCGCCAATCTTTTTACTTTATACCAAACACCAGAGGGTAGAAGCCAGATTACAGATAGGTTGGCAAAATTAGGGGTAAACTCCTATCGGTTTTCTATAGAATGGAGCCATATTCAGCCAAATCCAGAAACTTTTGATGAGGCGGCCCTTGGCATCTACGTAGAGTTTTGTAAACATCTAAGAGACCAAGGCATTCAGCCCATGGTTACTTTGCACCATTTTTCAGAGCCTGCTTGGTTTCATAACTTAGGAAGTTTTGAAAAAGAAGAAAATATATCTCACTTTGTAAGCTTTGCTACGCATGTCTTTACGGCTATAACACAAAAGTACAACTCAAAACCACTTGTTGAGTATGTATGCACGATAAACGAGCCTTCAATAGAAGCGGTGCAACGTTATGTGGCAGGGGAGTTTTCTCCTGGTAACTATATTGCCTTTGAGAAGGCTGGGATGTTTCTTAAAACGATACTTAAGGCACATACTGTAGCCTACGAACATCTAAAAGCAATTGCACCCGAGGTGCAGATTGGCATAGTACACCAGCCTTTTTCTATAGTTACCGCCAACCCCGTTTTGTTGCCCATTGCGCGCTATGCAAATAGGCTTATAAATGATGCTGCACTTAAGTTTTTTAAAGAGGGTATCTTTGAGCTCAAGGTTCCATTTTTATGCAATATTGTAGAAAAAGTGGACATGCCAAAAACAGATTTTGTTGGACTGCAGTACTACGCAAGACCCGTTTTAGGCTTTACAGGTTCAACAAGCTACCATGAGCCCATGACATGTATGCCTTGGCGTGAAGATCCAGAGGGGATTTATGAGGCTATCATCCAGACGCATGATGCTTTTAGAGCTCCTGTGATTATAACAGAAAACGGCATCTCTACTCATAGTGACGAACAGCGATCGCGGTATATGATACGAGCACTTTATGCAACACAAAAGGCTCAAGAGGTGATTGGCAAAGACAATCTTAAGGGTTATTATCTTTGGTCTTTTTCAGATAACTTAGAGTGGAGTTTGGGAGTAGATCCTCAACGATTTGGAGCCTTTGCGTTAGAAAAAACCGAAGAGGGACGTGTTCTAAGCCTAAATCCAAAGCCAGGCATGGATACATTCATCAAGGTAGTTAACGCTTGGCGCTTGAAGCAAAATGCTGTTTAGAGTATAACCCAACATTCATCCCAGAGAGGAATATAATGGCTAAACAACCCCGTCCGTGCCTTATTGTAGGCAATTGGAAGATGTATAAAACTATCGATCAAGCGGTCGCATTTATCGATGAAATTACACCACTTGCTGAGACATCAAGTTCTAAGATTATGCTTGCAGTGCCTTTTACAGCAATTAATGCGCTTGCCGAAAAGGTAAAGGGTACAAACATTATCATTGGCGCACAAAACATGAATGATGCCACCGAAGGCGCCTTTACAGGAGAAGTGGCAGCTGTCATGCTGAAAGATGCAGGCGCACAGTTTGTGTTGCTTGGCCACTCCGAGAGGCGACAGATTTATCACGAAGATAATGCCCTTATTAACCGCAAAGTGCTTCGAGCATTCGATTGTGGCTTAGCCCCACTTCTTTGCGTAGGCGAAAGTTTTGAGGATAGACAAGAACATAAAACTCATGATGTGTTACGCACACAACTTACTGAGGCCCTGAAGGGCTGTAGTAAAGATGCTGCTAAAACACTTACGGTTGCCTACGAGCCCGTTTGGGCTATTGGCACAGGCCTTGCTGCAACGCCTGAACTTGCCGAGGAGGCTATGCATGATATTCGCCAGATGTTAACGGAAATTTTTGACTCTGCTACAGCAGAGACAGTGCCGCTTCTTTATGGCGGGTCTGCTAATGCCTCAAATGCCGAAAATTACCTAAAATGCAGTGAAATTGATGGTCTTTTGATAGGATCTGCCTCTTTGGCGACTGATTCATTTGCCAAAATAATTTCTCTCAGGCAAACTGTTCAAAAAGCTAAGGACGCATCATGACATTTTTATATTTTTTCTTTATTACTTTATTCCTTATCAGCTGTTTCTTACTGAATCTTCTGGTTCTTATTCAAGAAGGTAAAGGCGGCGGATTAGGTACAACATTTGGTTCGAGCGATTCTTCTGATTCGTTATTCGGTACGTCAACACCTGAAATTTTGAAAAAAGTTACAGGCTGGTTTGCTGCTGGCTTTGTTTTAGCATGCTTAGTTCTTTCCTTTTGGACAGGTTCACTTGCAAGACACAGCGTTACTCAGTACGCCCAAGAGACTATCGAAGTCACTCAGTAAGTAATTCATTTCCTATTAGAGCCCGGCTGAAGAGGTGTTAATTCGATATACTTTTTATAAAAGCATATCGAAAGTCGCCCTTAGCCGGGCTTTTCTGTATTTATTAACGATAGCAAGAACAAGCGCGCGTGAGCTTTTTCCTCGCGCGCTGGGTCGCTTAAAGTTGATTTCAAGCTGATTTAGTGTAATTTTGGAAAAAACATCCAAAAATTCAAAGTACAGCCAAGTGGGTCTACCTATACTTTACTGCTCTTTGATAGAAATCACGACCACTTCTCTAGCGATCTCTTCCAAAACGTTTTCGAAAGTTTGTACATGATCTTTATATGTGAAATTGACATGCTCTTTAATGAGTTCCCTCTGTTATTTTTTTTTGTGAAAACTTCAATGAGGGTATTCTCTTTTTATTTCAACCGCAACTTTCGATCATATCTGCCTGGAGAGGCGTATTGGCAAACACCAGAGCGGTGAATGGTCATAAGCAAAGTAAAATACCCACCGCGATTTTAGCTTTAAGAAATTTTGAAGTTATATTCAGTTTTATGATCCCGCTTGAATGTAAAGCCATGCAGTATAAGTACAATAAGCCATCAGCATGGCTATGCCTGAGAGTTTTCCTATGGTCAGTCCGCGCAGTAGATAAACAGATAGTAAAAGTGCAACACCCAACATAATCCAGACATCATAGTTTGCAATCTGCTCTCCAATATGTGTAGGGGAAATCATGGCTGTTATGCCGAGAATTGCCAGAATATTGAAGATATTACTGCCGACAATATTGCCAATAATGATATCACTGTGTTTACGGTAAGCCGCGACAACTGACGTTGCCAGTTCTGGCAAAGACGTGCCAACTGCCACAATTGTTAAGCCTATCACCGCTTCTGAGATTCCAAAGCTTCTAGCAATTGATACGGCGCCCTCGACCAAAATATAAGCCCCGGTAATCAACAATCCCAAACCAGCCAGTGCATAAACCCACGCTTTCAAATATTTGATCTGGGTTTCGCTCTCAATGACTTCTTCGATATGCTGAGCAGTATCGGCACTGCCTTGCTTGTCTTGATAATAAGACCAAACGACATAACCAATCAGGGCAGAAAACATAAAAACCCCAGCAAGAAAAGTGATCATGCCTGTTAAAGCAAGGCCGCAAAGAGTAAGGCTTGCCCCCAGCATGATAAATGTATCCCGTTTGACTGCAGCTCCCGTAACTAATATTGGGCACAAGATGGCCGAAATACCGATAATCAATAGGATATTGGCAATATTGCTACCTACTACATTTCCAATAGCAATATCAGATGATCCCTTTAGGGCAGCACCGATAGAGACGGTCATTTCTGGCATAGACGTTCCAAAGCCGACGATGACTGTGCTGACTAGAAGCTTTGACAGCCCGAAATTACGTGCAAGTGATACCGCGCCCTTGATCAAACTCTCGCCACCAAAGAACAGTATCACCAGGCCGCCCAGTATCATGAAAATATCAATCATTTATCATAGTCTTGTTATTATTAGTTTTGTAAAAAAACTAGTACACTCTGAGCTGGGAAGTAGAGTGTGCTGTAGGGTAGTAAATCTAAAATCAAAAAGATCCATGAATCCGGACGTTTTGCCCCCCCGCTTTTATATGATGCTTACCTGATCCGTAAATCGGTGATGTTAATAAGGGCATTTTTTAATTTCTTTGGTGTATATTTTATTCTTGTTTTTTCCACTTGATTTGGAATTCGATTTCTTCAGATTTGTCATTACGCTCATGTTCAATGTTAAAAATGGCATGCTTGGGAATATAAATACGTTCCCCCGCAATCTGGATATTGAACTTTTCGCCTTTCTCAAGGCTATCGGCAAGTCTTCGCAGTTTTTCAACGAACTGTGATGTCGAATATGGTTTCTCGATATCGCGCGGCTTTAACTTTACACGGCTCATCTCTAGCGACCCTCCTGATGAATGCTTGATCTTGGGTGGTTAATTCGAATCATGGCTGGCTGTATACGGCTGGCTTGTGCCTTCCCAATTTCCTGCTGAATATGAGTGTATTTAAACAATAGCGATTTGAAGTGCTGAACTGACATAATTTTCTCCTTTCGTTCAACTTACATTTTGATCGGGAGATTTTTGGTGTCAGTTTCTTGAAAAAAGTTTAACCAACACCGGAAAATTTGTCCCCGATGCGGTCCGACATCACGATAAGAAGGGACGTGACCTTCATTTATCGCCAGAGGTGGTAGATGGGCCGGCCCGCTAATACTTGTATGTATAGGGTGAGTTGATTTATAATTTCAATAGAAATTGTATAATTTTATGAACTCGAATATTTTAAGTTTTAAAGAGGACTTAATCAGGTTTCTCTTGGGTCATTCGACTTATTTAGCAATTTTGCAAATTTCTCTACCGGGGACTGCTTACCAGGTGTGGTGGGAGAATAGCAAGCTGGGGACATCCCTCATACTCATGACAGTAGGTTGTTGTTTGCTGTTTTTGCCAGCGCAAGAGATGGCGTGGGTAGCGCAGGTTGCTTAGGTCTTCATTTAGGAAATCAAAGCAGGTAAGGCTTCTTGTTTGCCTGAGGGCAGAAAGTGCAGGGCTTGAGTAGGCCCACCCCATGCTCCACACAAGTAAATTTTTACATATTGCGGATATTTTTGTGGGGATGTAGGTAACTACCTTTATGGCTATAGTGCACGTGTCCTTTAGGCACTCTGGCATCGCTGGGATGGAGGCAAAAAGTGTTTTTGTAGTGTGGCGTACCTTCCGTACACAGGCTCCAAGGTAGGGAATATTTTTGAAGAATGACAATGCAATATCCTGGATACATCCTTCCATACATTCGTTTGTATCTACATCGATCCCTGCAACCTTTAGACAGCGGGTAGCAAGCTCTACGCAGTTTGCCTCAAAGTAGTCAAAAACCGGGGTTTGCTGGTTTGATGTGGCAATGTCTTCTAGTATCGTAGTGGCTGCTTTTTGAGAAAGAGGTATTGTTGTGATGTAGCGGCCACTATGTGGGCGAAGTTCATCATAGTCATTCATAGCAATTCGCCCCTTAACTTGGCCTAGAGCATTTGTGATGTCAAGAGAGTCAAGCTCTCCAATGTCTCTACGAAGCCCAAATGAAAATACTTTGCCTTCTGGGGTTATAATTCGTATGGCATAGTGAGAGGCAAGTTTTTTGCCGAAATTTTTTAAAAATGATGGCGCTCTTGCACAGAGTTTGCCGAGGGATGTACATATCTGCAGTACATATTTGGCAGAGGGATCAGGCTTATTGTCAGGGTAGAATTGGCGTGCGTAGGTCTGAAGTTTTAATGTATGGTGCTCTTCTAGTTCGTATACATGAAAGGGGTGTTGAAAGTGGTAGATGTCAGCTGCTGTGATGCCGGCATAAGAGGTATAGGTCCATCGCTTGCTTGGGTCACTCTTGCTTGTGAGCACATGGTAATACTTTAAAAAATTAAACTTTTCTTTAATTATTTCCCAGCGAGTCAACTTAGCTTCTAGTAAGAGCAGTGGGTGACCATCGCTATCTTTTTCGATGGTATGTTTTTGAGAGTCTCGTATGCATGAATTGTGTAGGCCAGCTATTTGAAATGCAATGCCGCTTTCCAGCAGGAATTTTACACATTCTGGATGAGTTGTAATAAAGTCGGTATTATGTCCAAGCTTTTGCCATTGACTATGGAGCTTTAGCTCATCTAGATGCTCAAGAATTTCCTGTTTGCACGTATGCAAAAGGGTAAGAGTATCGGCTGTTGCTTCATGAACTCTTTGATCAAGTGTTTTTACAAGCGTTTGTAATTGGAAGTAGTTGACATGAGGTTGCGAAAGAGCCTGGCGGGCCTCTTCGGCAACAGCGCATGTCATGCTATTATTTGTTATATTTATTTTGTATACGTCTCAGAGCTGGTTCAATTTGCTTACGCTGCTTTTTAGAGAGTCTATCAATAAAAAGCGTGCCATTTAGGTGGTCATTTTCGTGCATGAGTACACGTGCGGGCCATTCAGAAAGCTCTTCGGTAAATTCGGTGCCATTTTCATCGAGTGCTGTTACTGTAATGTGCATTGGGCGCTCTACTTCAACATAAAGTTTTGGTATTGAGAGGCAGCCTTCATCATGAACCCATCTCTCTTTACTTGGATTTGAAAGCTTAGGGTTTATGTACACTTTTGTAGTGGCTCTTGAGTAATTGCCAAATTCATCTTCAATTGGGGCTCGGACAAGGCAGATGGATAAAAGTTTGCCTACCTGATTTGCTGAAATTCCAATAGAAGAGGCTGCATTCATAGTATCTTCCATATCTTTAATGAGCTGCTTAATCTCTTCGGTTATTTCTGTGACTGGCAAAGCCTTTTGTCTCAGTATTGGGTGGTCATAATAAAATAGAGGTAGTTGCATGGCTATAAAGTGGGTTTTTTTGGTATGAGTTTAGAGGATTTTGCTTTATCTATCAACCTTCACAGTCATTGCTATAAATTCTTAGCTCTGGTACTTCCATAGAAAAAAGGATATTTGGCTATGCGATTGCTCCTATTGACCGAACATAAAGAGAATAAATACTTTTTTGAAAAAATGTTGGTCGACTTCTATAAAGAGCAGGCATTCCCAAAGGGCTCTTTACATCCTAAGGATACCTCATTTCTGATAGAATGTGAAAATAAAATTGTAGGGTTTGCTGCAGCTAGGCTGGAAGAGGAGTGCTTTCCCGACGAAGACCTTCCAGAAATTTGTGAGAAAGTATCCGCATTTTATATAGCGCCTGAATTTCGTGGTAAAACGTTAGGCAGGCAAGCCTTTAAGCTTTTGCGCCAGTGGGGAAGAGACAACAAAGCCGCTATCATAGAAATTGCGATAAATAAAGATCTAGATTCCAGCCGCATGTTTTTAAAAGAGCAGGGACTAGAACTTGCAGGTTCTGGAAAAAAAGATCTTTTTCGCGGGTTTATCTAGTTGGCCAGACTGCTCTTTTATGCTATTTTTTCAGAAATAACTTGATCTAGCAACTCTTGGTCTAAATGCGTTTTTATTCCCTGAAGCTCCTTTGTTTCTGCAAGGTCATTTATAAGTGCTTGTAGGGCTGGCAGAACAAATTGAGCGTATATAATCCACTCTTTCTTGAGGTGTTCAGTTGGGGAGGATTGGCTTCGGGATGACATGATTTTTTCTGCGATGTGAAATACTTTTTGTTGAGTTTCACTCCAGAGTTTTTGCACACGCTTGATTTCTGTAATCTTGCTCTTTTGTTTATCAAGCTGTACTTTTGTTTCTGCTACCTTATTTTTTAACTTAATAATTCGCTTTCTGACATCAGAAACATTTTTGCCTTGTAAATAGGCTCCTTTTTCAACTTCAATTTTTTGTTTTATGTCAGCAATTCGATGTTGTAGGTTATTGGTCGGATCGTGCAAAATTTGTTTGACGGCGTCTGATAGCACGAGCTTTGCTGTAAAGAGTTGTGGTTTTTGCGGATATTTAGCTTCTATTTGCTCAATTAGGGAGATATTGTCAAATGTTGTGTTTCCAAAAAAGATTGCACCCTAATTTCTAGTTAATAATTAAGCTGTTTTTTCTTGAATTTCGACCTCCTCACCATTCTTAAATTGCACCCCTTGGATGATCTTC
>JBGSSB010000028.1:0-40099 GCA_041737255.1 Chlamydiales bacterium
AATGCGCAGGAATTTTGGATGTATGTCAACGATTACAGCTTGTGAATGAAGAACGATATGTCAAAGGGCGAGAGCTGCTGATTAGTATCGTGTCCATGCTAGTGAAAATGGCTCAAAAAAAATACTAATCGGGCAAGGGCAAGTGCAAGGGCAAGGGCAGGGGATTGTGGTTATGCAAGATGTCTATTCAGTCTATGTGGGTAACTGAAGGGCTTTAAGAAATTCCTGTATTACTATTAGGTCTGGGATGACTCGAGGGATGAAAACGTGCCCTCAAGCATTTCCTGGTAAAGTAAAGGGAGCGTTGCCTCTAGTTGTTTCTGAACTTTCTTCAAAACCTTAGCTGATGCCTTGGTGAAGTAGGGTTGTTTGCAGTAGGCTTTTTTTGTTTCATTAAGAGAGCCTGTTTCGTCAATAGCTTTATGTGGTAACAACCAGTAACCTCCAAGAAAGCGAGTTTCAATGGTTTGATTGTTGTAGATAAGCATAAAGGCCACACGCATGGTTGGCTCAAAAATCTTGTTGTTGAGCTTTTTTACTTGGACTGTATCTGAGGGGTAGTACTTTTCTACAAGAAATGAATCATAGGGGTCTCGGTTCCAGTAGTTGTATGAGGGATCTTTGTCATTTTTTAGCTCATCACTCTTAGTTAAAATATACTGTAATGTGGCGTCTAAATCATCACTTGAAACAATGATAACACCGTTGCCAAGGAAGGCTCCTCGGGGTTTAATAACGTACATGTCGCCTGGGATTTCTTGCTGAATTTGCATAGCAAGGGTTGGTGTGTGTTCTTTTGCATAGATTCCCCATTCGGGCTTTATCTGAGCCAGTGTAGGGCTCGTGGTAAATAAAAGAGACATCAGGTACTTGTCTGCCCAGTAAGGATGTGTTGCAGCATCTACTGTTATCACTCCGGGGTATTGTGTATTGAATGCGTCATAATTTTTTAATACTTTTGGTTGGATGTAGAGCATTGCATGATAAGATGAAATATCTGATGGATTATTGGGTGCGAGAGTTGCTCTATATTGAAATTCATCGTCAGTTATTACAAGTCCGATGAAATTTTTTTCTTTCCATTTTGGGGATTTTAAAAGAGAGGAGAGCAAGGTTGGAAAGACAATACTTGAGGGGGTTGTCCATTTTTTGAGGGGGAATTCAGCAAATACATCTGCAATTTTGGGGCTCACTAATCCAGTAGGAGGGTACAAAAAGAGATCGCCTAAAAGGGTCGAAGCTATTCCATGCTGTATTTCGCAGATTTTTACACCATGTTCTTGGCTATATTTTAGATCAGCTACCATATAGGAAATGTCAACAGGGTATTTTGAGCTCGCGCTAAGGGTGACGCATGTCATGAAGATGTAGAAAAGTAATTTTTTCATGGATGAGGCCTTATAGGTTTTAACTTGATACTGCAAAGGGGAGGGTGGATTCTTTCGTGCGAAATATGGCTAAAGATCGTCGTACAGCATTTGTAAGGCAATAATCAGCTTCTGCTACTTTTTGTTGTAGAAGGGCTTTTCTTTTTTCTAAAAGCACGTTGAGGTCGTCAATGTTTAGGACCTTGCAAGAGGCGCTATCAAGGGCAGGATCTATGTTGCGCGGTACTGCTAGGTCGATAAGCAGTGATTTCGCAAGAGGAGCTTTAGCGCTATGCAGCAGGTAGTTAGGGCTTTTTGTGGCACATATGACCCAAGGAAATTTCTGCCAACTTGTTTTAAAGGTATCCCAAGCAATGGTTTCAATTTGCATTTGGCTTGCGTGGTAGTGACTACTTGCATCGGTGCGGTTGCAAAGATGTATTTTATTAAGGCCTTTTGCCAGGAAAAATCGGGCAATTTTAAGGTTTATCTCGGATGTTCCTACAAAGAGCGGCGTAGGAAGAGTTCCTCCAAAATATTCTTTGGCGTGCCAAAATAGGGCATGCTCTAGGTCGGGCACTTGACAGCTAAGAAGGTACGTGCGACGTACTTCTTTGGCAATTTTTAAACACTTTTGAAAAAGAAAATGCAAGTCTTTAGATAAAAGTCGGTAGTTTAGCGCCTGTTCATAGGCGGACTTTACCTGGCCCTGGATTTCTGTTTCGGCAATAATCGCGCTATCGAGACCCGCTGTTACTTTTGCAAGGTGAGAAAAACAATCGAAGCCAAAAAAAGTGTACAGTTTTTGTTCGAAATCTTGGCCAATTTCTTCTTTTAAAATTGCTAAAATTTGCTCATGCGTTGCAGAAAGGCTTGTGGAATAAAAATAAATCTCACTTCTATTACAGGTTGAAAGCAGCACAAAGGTGCCATCAGAAAGCGGGTTTCCTAAGCTGAAGTGTCGAGCGCACGCTTTAGCGATAACTTCACGAAGGGCCAAGGGGGCAAGTTTGTGATTTATTCCAACGACACCAATATGCATAGGGTATTAAAATTCCCCTGGCGTTGTAACTTGCTGGAGCATCTCTTTGATGGCAGCATTGGAGCTTGTAAACAGGGGATTTATATTTGAGGCTAACACAAAGTCGTCGCTTGTTTTTTTGACTTTGCCCTCTTTTTCAAGTGTTAAGTAGTGCTGATAGGCTCTTGAAGTAGTTAATGGCGCTACTGTATAGCGGCCCGAGCTTTCAAAGGTGTGTCTTGCGTCATCTTGTGAAACAAGAAGCTCGTGAAGCTTTTCTCCAGGTCTAATGCCGCATATCTCATATGTAGCATCAGGATCTAAGGCTTTTGCTAAATCTACTATTTTTACACTCTGTGATTTAGGGATGAATATTTCTCCGCCTACTGCATCATGTAGGGAGCTAAGTACAAATTCTACTGCTTGGGATAAGGTAATCCAAAAACGGGTCATTCTCTCGTCAGTTATGGGCAGGTTTTTTCTGCCACTTGCAAGTATCGCTTGCCAATGAGGTAAAAGGCTTCCTCGGCTTCCTAGTACATTCCCATAACGAACAACAGAAAAAGTGGGCAGCCCGCGTTTTCCTACATAGGCATTTCCGGAAATTAAAAGTTTGTCAGAGCAAAGTTTTGTTGCTCCATAGAGATTTACTGGGTTTACAGCTTTGTCTGTAGAGAGCCCTAGCACTTTTTCAACCCCGGCATCTATTGCAGCATCGATAATGTTCATGGCGCCGTTGACATTGGTTTTTATAAACTCTCCAGGGTTATATTCTGCTGCTGGAACCTGTTTGAGAGCTGCGGCGTGAATGACTATGTTAACATCACAAAAGGCACGCTCGAGGCGGTCCTTGTCACGAACATCCCCCAAAAAATAGCGTATTTTTGGATGCGAAAAGATGGGGTTGCTTTGTTGCATTTGCCATTGCTTCCACTCGTCACGGCTAAAGATAATCACTTTATTGCAGAGGTTTTTTTCGAGTAGGTGGTAGGCGCAAGCTTTACCAAAACTGCCTGTTCCGCCTGTTATCAGTATGTTTTTGTCGCGGAAGTATGTCGAGTCCATCTTTTGCCTTTTTGCCTTTTAGTTGAGTATATAGCAGGTAGAGGATAAAACCTGGAACATGAAATTGAGCTGGTAGATTCTTAATGGCTTTTATGCTACTCTTCAGACATTATGGCAAAAAAATACGACGAAACAGCAGTACAGACTCTCGATGCGATAGCACATATTCGCCTGCGCTCTGGTATGTATATTGGACGCTTAGGAGATGGCTCACATCCTGACGATGGTATTTATATCCTCTTTAAAGAGGTAATTGATAACAGCATTGATGAATTCATCATGAACCACGGTTCAGAAATTGATGTAAACATCGATGTGGAAACAGGCAAGGTGTCCGTACGCGACTATGGTCGTGGCATACCTTTGGGTAAGGTCGTAGAGTGCGTAAGTCGCATGAACACAGGCGCCAAATATAACAACGAGATTTTCCAGTTTTCTGTGGGCCTAAACGGCGTTGGCTTAAAGGCTGTAAATGCACTATCCGATCATTTTTTGGTGCGCTCAGTTCGAGAGGGAAAATTTTTCGAAGCGCGTTTTGAAAAAGGCGTAGAAGTTGCATCAAAGGAAGGCAAGAGTAGCGACAAGGCCGGTACCTACGTTGAGTTTTTGGCAGACCCTGAAATTTTCAAGAACTTCCGCTACAACCTTGAAATGGTTGAAAAGCGCATATGGCACTACTGCTATTTAAATTCTGGACTCAAGATTATTTTTAATGGTGCGCCTTACCAATCGCAAAATGGCCTGTTAGATCTTATCAATAGCGAAGTAACTGAAGAGCGGCTTTATGAGCCCTTGCATTTTCGATCGAAGGGTGTTGAGTTTGCTTTTTTACATACAGCGCATTATGGCGAAAGTTATTTTTCATTTGTCAATGGCCAGTACACATCAGATGGAGGAACGCACCTTCAGGGGTTTCGTGAAGGGCTTGTAAAGGCTGTTTGCGAGTATTCCAAAAAAAGCTTTCAGAGCGTTGACGTGCGAGAGGGACTCCTGGGCGCACTTCTTGTTCGCGTTAAAGACCCTGTATTTGAATCACAGACAAAAAATAAGCTCTCAAATACCGATCTAAAAAGTCCTTTAGCGCAAACTGTTAAAGAGGCTGTGCTTGACCTTCTCTACAAAAACACCGAAATCGCAGATAAAATTGTTGAGAGAACAGCGTTTAACGAAAAGCTTCGAAAAGAGCTTTCAAGTGTCCGAAAAGAAGCAAAAGAAAAGCAAAAGAAAATTTTCTTGAAGATACCAAAGCTTCGTGACTGCAAGTTTCATCTGCACGAAGACATCCCTAAAGGGGAAGAGTCGATGATCTTTTTAACCGAAGGTGATTCGGCAGGTGCTTCTATTGTTGCATCGCGCGACCCTTTTACTCAGGCAGTTTTTCCTTTACGAGGCAAGCCATTAAATGTGTTTGGCATGAAGCTTGATCAGCTCTATCGAAATGAAGAGATGTTTAATTTGATGTCAGCGCTTAACGTGGAAAATGGCATCGAAGGGCTTCGCTATAATAAGGTTATCATTGCAACTGATGCTGACGTTGATGGTATGCACATTAGAAATCTTCTTATAACATTCTTTTTGACCTATTTCGAAAGCCTTGTAGTTAATGGCCACCTCTATCTTCTGGAGACGCCACTTTTTAAGGTGCGTCATAAAGATAAGTCAACCTACTACTACAGCGAAAAAGATAAAGATAGCTTTATCGCAAAGCTTCCGCCAAAACAAGTAGAGATCACTCGCTTTAAAGGGTTAGGCGAGATCTCTCCTAATGAGTTTGGTCAGTTTATCGGAGAAGATATAAGGCTGTTGCCTGTCACTGTAAGTCACCTTGCAGACATCCACCCAACGCTTCAATTTTATATGGGTAAAAATACCCCCGAGCGTAAAAGCTTCATCATGCAACACCTTATTCACGAAGAGTAGCGACCATGCAAGATTTAAAGCAGATAATGCGAGATCATTATCTCAAATATGCCTCTTATGTCATCCTTGATAGGGCCATCCCAAATATTGCTGATGGGCTAAAGCCTGTACAAAGACGTATCATGCATACGCTTTTTGAGATGCACGATGGAAAGTTTCATAAGGTTGCAAATGTAGTTGGCCAAACTATGGCCTACCACCCGCATGGTGATGCTGCAATTTATGAGGCGCTTGTAAATATAGGCATACGTGGCTTTTTGCTTGAGACGCAAGGAAATTTTGGTAATATGTTTACCGGGGATCCAGCCGCAGCCGCTCGATATATCGAAACGCGTCTTTCTCCACTTGCTCTTGAAATTCTTTTTAATCCTGCTATTACAAAGTATATTCCATCATATGATGGCAGAAACGAAGAGCCTATTACGTTCCCGGCGAAAATTCCTTTACCGCTGCTTCTTGGAGCAGAAGGTATTGCCGTTGGTATGTCTACAAAAATGCTGCCTCATAACTTTGTAGAGCTGATCGAAGCTGAGATTGCAATACTCGAAGATAAGCCCTTTGAGGTGCTTCCTGACTTTCCTACTGGTGGCATTATGGATGCCTCTGAGTATGATGGGGGAAAAGGCAAAATTAAGCTTCGCGCGAAAATCGAAGTTCGCGACCCAAAAACGTTAGTTATTCACGACATATGCTATGGCACTACTACTGAGTCACTTATTCATTCAATCGATGAAGCAGCAAAGCGTGGGCGAATCAAAATTGATTCAATTTCTGATTACTCTACAGAAAAAGTTGAAATAGAAGTGAAGCTTCCTCGTGGACAGTATGCAGAGGATGTGCTTGACCATTTGTATCACTATACTGAGTGCCAGGTAAACCTTATTCCACAGATGATCATGATTAAAGATAATCTGCCTGTTGAAGTGAGTACGGTAGATATCCTGCAGCATCATGTGAACTTGCTTTTGGCTTACCTTAAAACAGAGCTTGAAATAGAAGAAGCGGGCTATCTGCAGTCTGTTTTTGAAAAAACGCTTGAGCAGATTTTCATCGAAAACCGCCTTTATAAGCATATAGAAGAATCAAAGTCGTCTGCTGAAATGTATACGACACTCGAGAAGAGCATAACGCCTTTTCATCATTTGCTTGCACGATTGCCTGAGTCTGCAGATTATGAACGGCTCCTTTCTATTCCAATTCGACGCATTGCACGCTTTGATATAGAAAAAAACCAGGATGATATACAAGCTTTAGAAAAGAAGCTGCAAAAGACAAGAGGCAACCTAAAAAAATTAAAGCCTTTTGCTATTGCCTATCTAAAGTCACTTATAACAAAGTTTGGGGCTAAGTTTGCCAGAAAAACTGAAATTCAGCAGATTGCTACTATCGACAAAAAAGCCATAGAGACAAAAGAGCTTAACGTAGGATTTGACCCTAAAACAGGGTATGTGGGAACCAAGGTAACGGGTGCAAAAGAAATTAAATGCACAAACTTTGATAAGCTTCTTATTTTTTATAAGAGCGGCTTCTATAAAATTATAAACATCCCTGAAAAACAGTACTTAGACAAAGAGAAAGACTCAGTGCTCTACTGCGGAATCGCCGATAAAAAAACGGTCTTCAGCGTGTGCTTCCAAGACCCAAAAACGGGATATTCTTTTGCTAAGCGATTTGTTGTGAAGTCGTTTATTTTGGATAAAGAGTATGCTTTCATTGCAGAAGACTCTAAGTTACAGTATTTTTCTTGTGAACACGAGCCACGGCTACTTATTCAGCTTCTTCCTAAGGCTCGGCAAAAAGTGTCTAGTTTGCAGTACTACTTTAAGGATGTAGCGATAAAGGGCGTAAGTGCGCATGGTGTAAAGGTTGCGACTCGTCCGGTAATGGAAATACAGGGGTTTGATACGTGCGTCCCCAAATCAGGCATATAGATAAGCATATTGAGGTGCTCTTAGAAGGGGAGTGTATCCTTACAGTAGATCACACCTTTGCCAAGTCTGAGCTTATTTCGTGGGAGGTAAGCTCAAAACAGGACTTTTTTGACCGTTTTTACCCCTTAGAAGAGCGTTATGCCCTTAGGGTGGCTCTCATTAAGCTCTCTCGCAAGGCGATGCATTCTGAGCAGGTTAAGTGCGTCCTTGCTGAGCGCTATTTTTCCTATGGGGCAATAGAGTCAGCTCTAGAGGAGCTTAGTCGCCTTGGGGTGATTAATGATGAGGATTTTGAGGCCTATTTTGTTAAAAAGCTTCAAAAACAGGGAAAAAGCCGCCATCAGATAGTCTCTAAGGCGACGCAAAAAGGAATACCGGCAAAAAAATTAGCCGACCTTTTTGGCCCTGAGCAAGAGACGCTCAAGGCGCTTATAGAGAAGAAGTACCCAGTATTGTTAGATAAAAATGCTCCATATAGTAAAAAACAGAAGGCTATGGGGGCTTTGTATAGAAGAGGATTTGCAACTTCTACGATTTCTTGTACAATAAAAGATTTTAATGTATAATAGAGTGTAGAGGGATAGAGAACACAAAGGAGCTATAGTATGTCAAGTGCATCATTTGATCCAGGAATTGCTGCTATTCAGCTCAATGGAGCTCAAGCTAATAAAGACGCTGTGCAGTCTACCATCGCATCATCAGTGGGTTCTGGCGACGCAGCGACAGCTGTTTTTAGCGGAACTCTCGGAGATCTAAAAACGAAATACCCAGAAATCTACCAGAAAGTTATTATCGAAGGTTTTGCTAACCAGATAGTGCGCGACGCGCAACGACAAAACGACCGCTATATTGAAGAGCTGAAAAAACAAAGAAGTTCATAACGAATCTTCGCTCTGGTTTTAAACACGCATTTTGAGGAATATAGATCGCTTTTTGAGCATCTCTATTCCTCTTTTTTTACCTTATGGATATTTTGGAATCACCACTACCTAATCAACCACTTATTTTTGTGGAAGCTCAAGAGCAGGATATGCGTCTTGATAAGCTTTTATCGATACGGTTTGAAAACCTTTCCCGTACCTACTTTCAATGGCTTATCTCAGAAGGCTACGTCAGCCTTAATGGCATTGTTGTCAAAAAAAGCGCCAAGCTTCAAGAAGGTGATGAAATTGAAGTGCAGTTTATCCCCACCCAAGAGCTTGACCTTGTAGCTGAAGATATCCCACTTGATATTATCTTTGAAGATGAGCATATGATTGCTATCAATAAGCCAGCAGGCCTTGTTGTCCATCCCGGACCAGGAAACTGGAAGGGGACATTTGTTAATGCGCTGCTTTTTCACTGTACAACACTAGAAAAAACAAATGACTTGCGACCAGGTATTGTGCATCGCCTTGATAAAGAGACCTCAGGTGTTCTTGTAGCGGCAAAAACACACGAAATGCATGGGCTGCTGTCGGCGCTTTTTGCTGAGAGAAAAGTTGAAAAGCACTACCTTGCTATTTGTTTGGGTGTGCCAAAGGCTCAGATAGTAGATGCGCCCATTGGCCGACATCCCACACAAAGAAAGCTTATGACAGTTGTTGAGACTGGAGGAAAGTTGGCACGTACACATATCGATGTTGTCGCAACAAATGGTACCTTGAGTCTGCTTGATGTAAATCTTGAAACAGGGCGCACTCACCAGATTCGAGTCCATTTAAAATACATTAATCACCCTCTTTTGGGAGATGAGATTTATGGAAAAAAGCTGTACGGAGCTTCCAGGCAGCTTTTACATGCACACACAATTGCTTTTTGCCACCCAATCACACAAGAAAATCTTGTAATTAAAGCTCCTGTTGCACAAGATATGGCTCACTTTATTACGTTAATAACAGATGAAAGCAGTCGTTCAGCGCGTTAAAATTGCTCACGTTACAGTAAATAGTCAGATAGTAGGTCAGATCGAAGGTGGCCTGCTGGTGTTCTTAGGCGTTGAACATGCTGACACATCCCGTCAAGTGAGCTGGTTGGCAGAAAAAATTGCCCATTTACGCATCTTTGCAGATGATCAAGATAAAATGAATTTGAGTGTTAAAGAGCTAGGTCGGGATGTGCTTGTTATAAGCCAATTCACACTTTACGGTAACTGCCATGGGGGAAGGAGGCCTGATTTTATTCAGGCAGCAGCCCCAGAGGTTGCACAGGGCCTTTATAACGAGTTTGCCGAAGCGATGGCTAGACTTATTGGTCGTCCGGTGCAAACTGGTTGCTTTGGGGCTAAGATGCAGGTTCATCTTGTGAATGATGGGCCGGTTACCCTCATTATCGACACAGAAAAAGATAAATCTAAGAAATAAAAAAATCACAACGTGCTCTCAGCTGCTGCGGTTGATAAATCGAAGGTGTTTATTTGCGCCTTTCACTCGCAGAGCTCTTTGGTGCATAAAGAATTAAAAATAAGTTGTTTCAGGAAAAAAGGGCCTCAAATTAGCCTGAATTGGGTTTATATTAAATTTTTTTCTTTGGATTTTGTGTTTTCTTGATTGTGTATAAATTCTTATTGTAGATAAGATTAACTCAAAGGGACTACTAATTGGGTAGACCTTACTACAAGATGATAACTACGGAAGTGACACTATGAAAGAATTTGTAGCCTACATTGTTAAGAACCTCGTGGATAATCCAGACAAAGTGAAAATCAATGAGGTAGGCGGAACACAGACACTGATAATTGAATTAGCTGTGGAAAAAAGTGATATTGGCAAGATCATCGGCAAAAAGGGCAAGACGATTAATGCCATCCGAACATTGCTTATGTCAGTTGCAAGCCGCAACGGTATTCGTGTAAACCTCGAGATTATCGAAGACGAAAAATCTGAAGCCGAAGAAACTCCTGCTGAATAAGCCCTACTAGGGTTCTTTTAGGTATTCTTCTATATTAGGGGCAAACAGCTGTTTGCTCATTAGCAGATTTGTCGTTATCGATATAATAGACTAGCATTAGCACACCGAGATCAATGATCAGATCAATTGGCTTCGGTAGTATCGCTATCGCTATTTTGGCAGCTATCTGGCTCTACCTCATTCTCAAAAAAAATACAGACAAAAGTTCTCCTGTCCCCTAAGTAGACGCAGGTCTGCGCCAGGTTAGCCTTGCGCTTTACTGTGCTTTAGATTTGCGGTTCTTGGTAGAGTGCTAAAAATGCAACTAGTGCAAGGGGTGCTGCAAAGAAAGGCTTAAAGCTTGCCCTGCTTGACAAGCAGCTATATGTAGATGAGGTCCGTCAGGCAAAAATAAAAGAGACCCCTCTTTCCAACCTTAGAAGATATCTTTATTCAACATGTTTTGTGCTACGATGTAGAAAGCTCTTAAGCGATATAAGGTGCAAGTTCTAACGTGCCTCGAAGGTCTAGTGCAGCTTCATAAAAAAGGGCGATAGTCTCAGCAAAGATCTGCTCATCGCATCCCTCACAGCCCTTCATAAGTGAGTACACGAGTATTGTTTGTCCTGGAATAAGGCCAATAGCGCCACCTCGGCTTGCTCCTTGAAAGGCATTTAACTCTAGGGCCTTTTGGCATAAGTAGAGGGCCTCTTCCATATTTTCTTTCGGCAGCTCACCCAAAGGGCTATAAAGATAAAACCAGTCGCCCTCCTCAGGTACTTCAATGGCAATAACAAGGTCGTTGCCAATAAGCAGCGTGCAGATGCCATCATCTGAGAGCTCAGCATCAACACCAAGAATCTGAGTTGCTACGCGAGTCCATTCACGAACCTTTTGAAGTGTGCTGTCTGCCATGTGGGATTCCTTTATTTTCTCGTTTAAGCGTAATTAGCTGGCAATTGGTTAGAACCTAAACTTTGGCGCCTAGAAGAGACATGTGCTGTAAGTTCTGCAGGCCAATGTGTTTCATTGTGGCATTGTGCTGCGCCTTTACGAGTGGAGGGGACATAATGTTCTCTTCCTATACGTGCAGCAGCTGATTTGCCTGTAATTTTACCATATACCTTAGCAAGGGCATTTAATGTAGGGTTATCTGTTACCCAGCAGCCATGCTTGTTAAAGTGTGTGAGTTGGTTTTTATTCTGGTCAAAGTTGGGGTTTGCGTGTTTAATGAGTTCTTGTGTTTTTCCGCTGATGCAACGGCTATTAAAGAGCACGCCTTTGAGACCTGCTGTAAGAGCAACAATCTGTGCTAAATTGCCACCGTGGGAATGGCCTGAGGTCGAAAATTTTATTGTAGGTTGGTCTGAGATGGCATCTTTTTTTGATTGTTCCTCGGCTAACATTTTTAAAGCTTTCCCGAGCTTTAGGCATAACTCGGTAGATTTTGTTTTAGCACCTAAAGACTCAGCTACTACCTGCCCCAGACGAGTGAAAAACCCTTTATCTTTGGGGCTGTTTCCTAGTCCAAAAAAGAAGAGGGAAAGTTCTTTCTGGTCTTTATTGTACATAACAGCGAAGTTTGTTCCGGTGGCTTCGTGATAAAATGTTTTGTCGTCATCTCCTGCTGGTGTAAATCCACATTCTGTTAATGTTGCTGTTAATTTTCCGAAAGCTTCTAGGGCAGCTAGAGGAAGGTCTTTTTGTTCCTCGGCTTTTCCTGAAGGAAGGGGCGTCCATCCATAGGCTGTATCAATGGGCTTGTTTTGCATCATTTGACCAGCTCCAACTCTGAGGTTGTGATAGGATTGCATCATATTTCTAGTCTCTTGGAATTCCTTCTGATTAAGGCCTCTTACGTCCAACGATTCGACCATTTTAGTGTGTTTGCTAAAGCTTTTAAGTTTTGCGGCAAGGATGCCCTTTCCACCTATTTTTTTGGCTTCGTATCTGCGTTCTGTCATAGATCGAAGCTTTGCTTTTGCTCGTGCTGAAAAGGAGAGCTTGTTACCAGGCTGAACCCCGGCTGTTGTTGCTTCGCCGAGTACTTGAGCTAATTTGTCTTTTTGAGCGGCTTGTGGGGATGGTGCGGGGGCCCACTCTGCTGGCAGGCCTTGAGGTTTACCTGGCGAGTCTGTTGGTATTGATGACATACAGGTTCTCCTCTTATGGGCTAGCGAGCATAAAATAACCACTTTGCTTATAAAATATATTGTAGCATAAGCGTGATTTTTTACAAATTTCTTTGCATCAATCCTATTTGCACAAAAGTGCCCATTCTATAAAACGCTCCTCCTAGGACACCTGCTGTATATAATAAATAAAGTTCGGCTTAAAGCCCTTATCCAAAGGAATAGCTTCAAGAGGCGATTTGTGATCCGACAATACAACGTTTAATGCCATATTTATCTACTATAATCTTAATTGGTTTTATAGTTTCAATTTTTTTAGAATCTTTATTGATGTAGGTTGTTTTGATTACCATGTTCAGTTGGTAGACTTTAGGTAATCCTTCTTTTGCGATTTCTAAAGTGTCCTTATTTATTTTTGAAATAAATTCAACAGGGTTTTTTGCTTTTTCTATAATTGGTCGTATGTTGAATAAGAAAACGTTATGCAGTATGTGTCGTCTGAGTTTTAGTATTTCTTTTTCTGTGTTAAGTTCCATTTCTTTTTTATAGTATAGTATTGTGTCTCTGCGCTTGAAAATGCTAACATCAGTATCGAACACAGTTTTGCGAAGTATGGCAATGTCTGGAGGTAGGTTGCGTTCAGGCATGTACCCGAAAATTTCTTTAAGTTTTCCTAAAACTTTTTCCCTACTTGGGTTTTTTATTTGTATAATGTAATCCCAAAAATATTGAACAGCTTGTTTCATTAGAAGAGATTTTAAACCATCCTTTATGCGATCTTTCAAAACATATAAAATAACAGAAGCTAGAAGAAAAGAGAGAGAGTTGAATGCCATATTTTGAAGTTTAAAAAATATCATAGTTACATATACGAGCATGGCTATGGCAGCTGCAACTCCTGCCACAATATTTCCATATTTATCTGTCCAAGCGCATCGCTCTAATTTTAATAGTAAGACATCTAAAACGTACTTGCTTAACAGACTTTTGTGATAAAGGACTTGCTCTTCTGGTAAGAGATCACTATTTTTTTGGCTACTTATTTCTCTAAAATGCTGATCACGATAGGTTTGTTCCTCAATGATAACTTCGCAGAGTTTCTGTTCTAATTTTGATAAGTTTTCGATGGGTGATTTGCGTAGGTACTCAACAAATCCGGTTATATAATAATCTATAGATATACTTATGAATTCATCAACGCATGAAAAAACCTCAGAAATATTCTCATCCCAGTTGCTTCTGCATTGCGCCTGAATCAAACGATAATCTTTTAGGAAAAAAACAATGTCATCACAAAATGCTAAAACGAGGTTTTCAGGGTTTTTTTTATTATCTGAAAATGCATTAATTAAACCTTTAACGCTTTCTCTCAGTGAGCTGCGTACAACATTTCCAAGTAGTTTTAATTCATCGTCAATAAATAGGGCATTTTCATCAGTGTGTTTGGCATGTATCATGCCTTCAATTCTTATCAGAGGGGATTGAAAGGTGTTTCTGTCAACCAAATCCTTGAAACTAAATTTAGGTGTTTTGTAGCGTATCAGATTTGTTCGATCCTTATAGAACTGCTCTTTAGTATAGGTATGTGGGTGTACTTGTAGGGCTTCTGGAATAAAAAAATAAAATTCTTGAAATGATATGTTTTTATCTAAATTAGGAATAAATGCAAAATCTGAATTAATTTCAAATTGTAAATCATCGTGTATGTGTACTTCTTCAGAGTAAAGATCTTTCCAAAAACTTTCCATAATTTCCTTAGCGACCTGGTTTGTGGGGGATTGTGCAATATGCAAAACTTATTCGCGTTACTTATTTTTAATTTTTAAGGTTTAATAGCTTTATTTGTAACGTATTCAGCCTAAAATTTCTTGATTGCTCCACCATCATCTTCGCTACAGATGTTGCCAATAATTTATTTAAATATAGATTTCATGATTACAATGCCAGTCTTTATTATTTGTTCTCTAAAAAGCTAGAAATTCCTTTAGATGGATGATTCCGGGTACACTTTTTGGCTCTACAACAGGTAAGCGAGTGTGACCGGAGGTGATAAAGGTTCTTTCCAGGGTCTCTATAGAGCTAGTTGATTTAACGAATGGGACATCTTCCCACTTGATTGCTATTTATTTTGCTGTGTGCCTGCGCCACCTATAGCTGCAGCAAATATTCCTACAAAGGTGATGCCTATTTGTATGATAAAAACTTCTAGCATCATGGTCCTTGGTCGTGCTCGTTTATTTGCCCTTTTTCGCTTGCTTCTCAAATAAATTGGTGTAGCAGGTTACTAGGATATTTTCAAATAGTATCGAGTTGAGTTCATGGCTAAAGTGTTAAAAATCTCGCAATATACTTTTTATGTAATCGAACTAGGTAAATAGGGTGTGATAAAGGCTTTACGCGAGTTAAGAAGGCCCGCCTTAAAGCGCAGAACTGCTATGGGTAGCCCTTTTTCTTTATGGGTGGTGCGATGTGCTTTTGGAAAGTTTTGGCTAAAGATAAGCTCTAGGTCTTTAAAATTTTCTCCTAAAAATTCAACTTCTAACTCGTTTTGCTCTATCAGCTTAGTTTCTGAAAATGAGTTAAGGAAGTTTACTAAGTGCTCTATGGCGCCTTGTATAGGTGGTACCCAAATCCATAGCTCATCTTGATGGCTCCAGTTGCCCGTTTTGCTGGTATAGACCTCATCTGCTGTTGCAACTGTTGTTACCATCTGCATGTGCAGGTCTATTTGAGAGGTGCGCTCGTATACCTTTTTAGCTTGCTCTAGCCAGAGTTTGCGTAGCTGATCTGCATGTTGGCAGAAGGAGGAAAAGTTTGTGCTAAAGAGCTTTGTTTGACCAATGCGCGAGCAGCCATTTTGCTCTTTTGTGTCTGAGAAAATTGTAGAAGCCTGGCCTTTGATACAGGCACTAAGGTTTGTTTCTACTTCCTTTTCTTTGTGGGCGTAGATTTTTTGATAGATTGAATACATGTCTCTATCTTTCAGAATGCGCATTGAGGCACTTGTCGTGAACTTACCATCTTTTGCAAGGTCATCAAAGGTGATGAGTTCACAATCTTGTTTACTTGTAATTGACTTCATGCGGTTAAGTAGCTCAGCTACTATTTCGAGGTCTCTATTTGACACCTTTGTAAGGAGGTCTGTGTCATCTAAAATAGCGTGGAGGAAGAAAAGGTATTCGCTATATTCGCGCATAGGGTGAATGTAGGAGCTGCTTGCATGCTGGGCATTGAGTGAAAGCTCTAAAAGACGCTTAAGTTTTTTAAAGTCCGAAGGTGTTGAAAGAGAGGTAAGGTGTGCCTTTTTTTGTTTGGTAATTTCTTTGGGTGTCATCCCAAGTAGGCTATAGCGTTTATTAAGCTTGAGTACTTGTTCTGCTACAATAGTATTTGCAGACTGGGCATCTCCTACAATAATCGTGGCGGCATTTGATGTTTTGATATCACTTTTGTGGTGGTCGATAATGCTTACTACTTCAAGGTAGGAGGCCATTTTGGTTTCTGTTTCATTAGAAAAGTCGCGAAGTGAAACTGTTCCAAGGGGGTTTCTCTTGATGTCATTGGCATACACTACCCCAACAGGAAACCAGTTATCATCTTCTGGTATGACTACAGTGAGGTATTCAAGGTTATTCATTTTAGTGCGAATTTCATCGACATCACTTTTTAGTGTTATGAATTGTGAGGGGATGCCCAATACATAGGTTTTTGTAGCCAGTAGTACATCGAGGCGCTCTAGGAACTTTCTGGAGGCGCTTGAGGCGTCTGCGCAGGAACGAAAAAGCACTTCCAGATGGCTGAAAATTTGAGGGCGATTTTCGATGAGCGTTCCATTGTCGTTAAATATGGCATCTGGCGCAAACTGATAAGAGGGTAGTGAAATATCGGCGGTTTTTGCTAATGAGGCAACAAGTTGCTGGTATGTGGCTTTAGAGCCTTTTGGAATTTTGAGAACAGCTTTTATAAAGGTGTCTACTTGGGTTTTTTGTGCGCTGTTAAACTCTTTTGCAGGTTCGCTGTCGCAGAGTTTTGTTGTAAAGAGGAGCTTGAGAGCTTTTTGAATGTCTTTTTTAACAACTTTTTGCTTTGCGTAGGCGCTGATAAGGTTGTAGTAGATGCCATGTTCTAGCCAACGAATAAGACTATAAAAAGCTGAGATCACCTGGTTTACAGCTACGGCGTCGCTTGGGCGCCAGTCGCCTTTAAAGTAGCCTTTGTTATCTATGGCAACAATGTGTCTACCTATATGAATATGGCTCAGATGTTCGTTTACGTGAAGTTTTAGCACGTCTTTACTACAAACAAGATCTTGGGCGGTAAGAGAGAGAGTTGGTGTTTGGCGGACTAGGACATCAAATATGTTTTTGCTAAACAACTTTTCAAAAAGCATGTTGATGTGAGAGTCTGCAACAGCCCCTGGTAGTACCCAGTGGTGTATTCCTGTTCCGACGCGAGCTCCAAAGGCATCTACCCAACCCCAGAATGAGGCAATGGTTGTGTCGACATCAGGAGAGGCGTGTGCAGCAACAAAGTGTGAGCCGGTGAGGGTTTTATTCATGCCGATGGGAAAAAAGAGCTGGTAGTCATCTCTAGAGATGTTTTTGCCAACAATTTTATTTCGAATAATCCTGTTTTCATCAGCTGAGAGGTTGCTGTAATGATTCAGCCAAAATTCAAACTGAACCATTCTGTAGGGCTCTTGCAGGAGCTTTTTTTCATTTATTTTTGCGATGTAGTCTATTACAGCTGGTAGCAAAAAACATGGCTCTGTCTCTGCATGAATGCAGTTAAGTAGCGTTGCGTTAACACCATCAAATTTTTTTCTAGCGCTTAAGGTTGTAAAAGATTTTGCCTGAAGGGACTTGAGAGCCTTATCTATAGTAGAGAATGGGGTAAAACAAAGGGGAAAGTCGCCTAAAAGCATAATGCATGCACTCGTATTTTTATGGGTTTTAAACTATTGTCAATATCTTTTACAGGAAATAGTCGGTTGAAATGTGCAAAAAATAGTTTTTTTGGTCGCGTAATGAAGGAATTGGACTGAGTAGGACTCGAACCTACGACCGCCCGCTTAGAAGGCGGGTGCTCTATCCACTGAGCTATCAGTCCAAAGATAGTGGATAAAGGATACACGATTTGCCATTTTTGGTAGAACATTAACATTTTTTACCTTATTCTTTAAGCGTTACAACTTTAGGAAACGGGTACTATGAATCTTGTAAAAATCAGAGACTTTTTTGTAGGCAAAGGCCAACAACTTACCATTATTTCGGGTCCTTGCGTTATTGAAAGTGAAAGCCATACGCTTTTTTGTGCTGAGAGATTGTGCAAGATGATGCAAAACCTTGGTGTAAACTTTATTTTTAAAGCCTCTTATGATAAAGCCAATCGCTCATCTATTAACTCATTTAGGGGAGTTGGGATAGACGAGGGCTTGCGAATACTTGAAAAGGTGAAAAAAGAGTTTAATGTGCCTGTAATAAGTGATGTACATACTCCCGAAGAGGTTCCTCTTGTTCAGGATGTGCTTGATGTCCTACAGATTCCGGCATTTTTGTGCCGTCAGACTGATATGATTGTAGCGTGTGCCAATAGCCAAAAGCCACTTCATGTAAAAAAGGGGCAGTTTGTAGCTCCCAATGACATGGGCAATGTCGTTGAAAAAATTGAATCCGCGGGGAATAAACAAATTATTCTTTGTGATCGAGGGACTTGTTTTGGCTACAACAACCTTGTAAGTGACATGCGGGCAATTCCTATTATGCAGCGCTTTGGCTATCCTGTTTCATTTGATGCCTCACACTCCGTGCAGCTCCCCGGTGGTAATGGCACAAGCAGCTCTGGTGAGCGCGAATTTATTCCTGTTCTGGCAAAGGCTGCCGTTGCGGCGGGCTGCCAGGCTATTTTTGTAGAGTCACATCCAAACCCCAAAGAGGCAAAGAGTGACCGAGACTCAGTATATCCTTTTGAGTTGCTGCCAACGCTTATTAGCCAACTTGTTGCAATTTATGATGTTGTATCTGAAAAACGATCGGAAACTCAAACTTAATGAATAAATTTGTGTATAGATGGCCCTTTTTTTTCTGGCTTAGCATTTTGCTAGGGCTTGCTGCATTTTTTGCGGTAAAGTCAACCACCGTGTCTGTATCAGGATCAGAAGAGCTGCGCAATCTTGTTGACTCATCTCCACGAAAACTTCGTAAAGAGCGCAATAAAGAAACGCGTGAACTAACACAACAGACACGTCTAGGTGTAACAAAGCAGGTGTATGTGGTTGATGGGCCTCTGCGTCGCCTTATAGACCTAACAGCTGTAAGCTCTAAGGTTCGTGTTATCGCCAAGCGACCCCACATGCGTGTGGTAGAAACGTTTTATGATGTTACAGGTTATGTGCAACATGAACTTTTTTATGTGACCCAAGATGGCAAAGAAGTTATCTATAGTGAAAATGGCACACTTGCCTATCGAAGCAATAAACCCTTAGAGCCTGAGCTTAGTGCACTTATGCTTTTTCCTAAGCAACGCTTTCGCTATTTCAAGGCAAAAGAAGCGATATATGATTTTCATACAAGCCAGCTATTGGCATATGAGGTAAAATTCTGGACTTTTACAGTAGATGGTCACGAAAAAGTGGCAGATCCATTTGCGTTTAAGCCTGAGGCAGTAGGTGAGGCTAAGAGTATGACATTTTATGTAAGTGGGCCAGAGAATAAAAACCAGTTTAGTGCAGAATTTTTAAAAGTTCAGTTTACGCCTGAGGGTGGTATATGAGATTAGTATTACTTTTTGTTTTGTTTTTTACACCCCTTCACGCTAGGACGAGTATCCAGGCAGATAGTGCTGATTATGATGGCAAACAAATACGAATGGCAGGTGCTGTCCATATAGAACATGAATTTGGCAACCTCTCATGTGATAAGGGCGTGATGCTTATGAAAGATGCGGCGCAAAAGCGGTTAGATCTTGAGCGAATTTTGCTCTATGGCGCTGTTGAGGTGACACTTCACGATGGCAGTATTTTGACCTCTGAGGAAGCTGACATAAACTGTGATACATTAGAGGGAGTTTTTACCTCGAGTGACCCAGCAAATAAGGTGGTATATATTACGCGTGTTGAAGAGGAGGGCAAGAGCGTGCCCCTTAAAACAATGAGCCGAACCATGAGAGTCACCATGAAAAAGCAAGCGGGCCTAGATGGTAAAAAAGCTGAATATGTCGTGCAGGATGTTCAGGCCGAAGGTGCTGTAAACATTGAATACCAACAAGAAACCTAAGGAAACCCATGTCGTCAGGCTTAATCGTTGAAAATCTTGAAAAATCCTATTCAGGGCGTGTTGTTGTTAATGGCCTTTCATTGCAAGTGGGTCCTGGAGAGATTGTTGGGTTGTTGGGACCTAATGGAGCTGGTAAGACTACAGCGTTTTATATGATAATAGGACTCATACGTCCTGACGCCGGCCGGGTGCTTTTTAATAATGAAAACATTACAAATTTTCCTATCGACAAGCGAGCCCGCATGGGACTTGGCTACCTAGCACAAGAGCCCTCTGTTTTTCGTGAGCTTACTGTAGAAGAAAATATCCTTTGCATCCTTGAGACGCTGCCATTAAGTTCTGATGAACGAAAATCAAGGCTTCAAGAGCTCTTAGCAGAGCTTCACCTGCAGGATCTTGCCAAAAAAAGAGCAAATACTCTATCCGGAGGTGAGCGTCGTCGTCTTGAAATTACGCGAGCTCTTGTTACAAACCCAACCTGTTTAATGCTTGATGAGCCTTTTGCGAATATCGACCCCATTGCCATTCAAGAGGTAAAGCACATCGTAAAGATTTTGGCGAAAAAAAATATCGGTATTCTCATCACCGACCATAACGCCCGCGAAATATTTTCTGTTGTAGACAGAAGCTATCTAGTAAGTGACGGCAAGGTCTTACTGTCTGGGACCGTCGAAGAGCTCGTATCAAATGAACATGCGCGCCATACCTATTTTGGCGAGCATTTTTCCCTGTAGTGCACTGCACGTTTACTACACCCTTTTATCAAAACCTGTTTAAGAAATCCTCTTACCTGTATAGGTGGATCAACGCGTTAAATAGGTGGGGGTGTTATGTCTGGTCGCGATAGTAAAATTTTAGTTAGTGGTGAAGAACTTTTCGCTATTCTAACTATCCCAGAGGGTGCAAAGGGTATTGTACTTTTTGCTCATGGTTCTGGAAGTGGCCGATTAAGCCCCAGAAATCAACGTGTTGCCCAAAAGTTACAGCAAAAAGGGCTTGCAACACTTTTGCTCGATCTACTTACTCCTGAAGAAGGCGAAATCGATGAAAAAACTCGCCAGTTTCGCTTTGATATTAATCTGCTGACCGAGCGGCTTGAAGGCGCGTGTGAATGGGTAATGAATAACGATGAAACGAAAGGTCTCTGTGTGGGCTGTTTTGGAGCTTCTACAGGAGCTGCAGCTGCACTTAAGGCAGCAGCTGATCAGACAAGCAATATTAAGGCTGTAGTTTCACGAGGGGGAAGAGCTGATCTTGTAATAGACCAGCTGACTAATGTTGTAGCGCCGACACTTCTTATAGTAGGTGGTGAAGATCTTGCTGTTATTGAAATAAACAAAAAGGCTTTAGAAGGTCTTTCTTGCGATAAAAGGCTAGAAATAGTCCCGGGTGCAACACATCTTTTTGAAGAGGCAGGCACTTTGGATGTTGTTGCTGATCTTGCCTCAGACTGGTTTGTTAAATATCTTTGACTTGGCTCTTTCAAGCAGCTGGCAGACTTCAGTATCTTCAGTTTGGTTAAAAGCTTTATAAAATTGCCCTACAGCTTGAAAGCTCGAGGGTGTGTGAAGGCAAACGAATTCATCGCACATTTGTTCAATTTCCGTAGCAGTATCAGATGGTGAAACAGGAACTGCCACTATAATTTTTAAGGGCTTTTGCAGCTTTACGGATTCGATAGCAGCCTTCATGGTGGCGCCCGTGGCTAGGCCATCATCAACTATAATCACTATTTTTTCTTTAAAATTTAGAGGGGAGAGTCCTTTACGAAAGAGTGACAGGCGCCTTAGTGCTACTGCTTGTTGAGTGGCGCATTCATTATCAATGTATTCTGAAGATACGCCAAGGGCTTCGATAAGAGGCATGTTAAAGTAGCCATTTCCAGTTTCTGTAATCGCACCAATGGCAAGCTCTTGATTGTGAGGTGCTCCAATTTTTCTAGGGCAGATAACGTCGAGAGGTTGATGCAAAAATTGGGCTACTTCAAAAGCTAGAACAACGCCGCCTCTTGGCAGGCCAATAACGATAACATTTGGAGCGTTACTGTATTTTGCAAGTTTGTGGCTAACTTTTCTTCCTGCGTCTCGGCGATCTAAAAACATTAGGCACCCTGGTTTTCTTTTTTTTTGCCAAATGTGAGATATTTTGTCTAAAAAATATCAGGAATTCTTCTAAAAAGAGGAGTTTAGAACATTTTTTACAAATAATTAAAATAATTAGTTGCGATATTTATTGTTTTTCTTGTACAGGTAAGGTTTACATTAGGAGGAAATATGAAGGTGTTAAAGACACTCGTTATACTAGGTATTGTGGTGATTGTTGGCGGATTTTTTGCATGGAAAATGGCGCCGGATTTAATTGCTTCTACCTTATCAAAAAAAATGCAGGTTGAAGTAAAAATTAATGATATATCCCTTTCAGCAGACGAAGTTACAGTTGATAAGCTAGAAATTGGTAACCCGAAGGGCTCCCAGCTTCCAACAGCTTTTTCAGCGGGCAGCATCAGGGTGAATGCTCCTCTTTTTAACTATGCAAGAGATGCGATTATCATTGATGAAATCGAAGTGAATCATATTTACTTGAGTCTTGAAGTTACCTCTCCTGTTTCTCCTGCAGGAAATTGGGCGACAATTATGGACAATCTTAAAAAGTCCTCTCCTCCAGCACCTGAAAAGACAGAGAAGAAAGATGCTGCAGAGCCTGCTAAGTCAATCCTCATTAAAAAAATAATCCTGACAGATATTAACGCCGATCTTGTTACAGCTCTTAGTGCTGGCGCCGTGAAAAAACTTGCTCAGATTGAGCGTCTTGAATTTACGGATGTCTCAAGTGATTCAGGGGTTTCAATTGATCAGATTATTAGTTTGATTCTAGAGCAAACACTGACTTCTGTTCTTAAGAATAATGGTATGAAGAATGTGATGAACAGTGTTATAGACTCTCCTGAAAAGGTTATTGATAGTGTTATCAAATCTCCATCAGGGGTTTTAGATACATTTACATCACCATTTAAATAGAGTGATTAGTAACCTGGCGTCTGCTTGTGACGCCAGGTTACTCTCTTTTACTGATTTGCTCGTATCCTGCGGTCGATGATCTGCAGTGAATCAACAGCATGTTGCCACGCAGTATAAATTTGCTTCATACTGTTGGCGCGAAGATCACCTATCACAAAGAGATTTGGTACGGAGCTTTCGCCACCGTCATCTGTTACTACAAGGCCTTTTTTATCGGTTTTAGCATCGAGCTGTAGAGCCAGCATGTTGTTTGGTCTTACTCCAAGTGAGACAAATCCTATCTCAGCATCAACCTTTTTGCCTGATTTAAGCATAAAGCCCCCTAATGTACGGGTACTCTTGCTTCCAAAGATACTTTCTATTGGTTCATTTACAATCGTAATTCCACGGTCTTTCAATTTTTTAAGGGTGTCTTGGGTGATGGTGTGCTTTATGCCATTTGTAAGTAACGTAACCTTAGATGGGGTATAGCGATCTTTTAAGGTAAGTGCGCTTTGTGCGGCATCTTCTGAATAACCAAGTACCGCCGTCTTTTTTGCAAAGCTCTTATGTCCATCGCAGAGCAAGCAGTAGGCGATGAGCTGCTTGTTAGCGTAAGAGAAAACGGGCTTAATTTTTTTCTTGATTTGTGGCTGCTCATCCATCATACCTGTAGCCAAAATGACATATTGAGCTCGGTAGCTTTTGCCTGATTTATCGACGAGTGTGAAAAAGTTTTTCTCTTTTTTTATTGTAACTACCGAGTCATTGATAACGCGTAGTTTATTGCCTGTTGGGCTGTTTGCAATTTCTTTGAGTGTCTCGTTTCGCAAATCTACAATCGTGCGCTTATACTTAGCAAGGCCGGGTACATTGTCTACTTTCTTTACCCAATAGCCCCGAGAGCGTTTCATTTCCTTTTTAGCACCAGTAAAAAGCAGTGTTTGACGATTGTTAAGGGTTGCCCGTTTTGCTGCCATTGTACCGCCGGCACCAGAGCCGATGATGGCAATAGGGTAGATTGGATTTTCTTTTAATGATGCCTCTAGTGCATTGATACTGCACGTACTTGTTATGCAAAGAAGTATTGCAATGATCTTATACATAGTATGTCCTCTTTTTATTACTATTTGCAAAGATCATGCGCTGGGTGCTGTTTTAATTCAATTTCTTCGCTGTGAAAAACGGGGTCAAAAACGGGGTCAGATCCAATACCGTTCACTTAAGCTCTCAACGATTCAAACGATAGAACGATAATAACGATGAAAATTCAAAAAAATCGCTCATTTTTGGGAACTGATGCCTGTTTTGTTTTTTATATTTCTATCGTTTTAATCGTTTCATCGTTTGAATCGTTAAGTTTTCAGTTTAAGGTCATATTGGGGTCAGACCCGTGAATCCGTTAATCTTGTATTGGGGTCAGACCCGTGAATCCGTTAATCTTGGAAGGTAAGAGGCGGGGAGTCTGCGATGTGTGAGTTGAAATACATCGCACATCGCAGTTGAACGATTTAGTATATTTCTTCAGCTGAGAAGAAAAAGGAAATTTCGCGAGCTGCGCTTTCTGGGCTGTCAGATCCGTGGATAGCATTTTCAGTTACGCTTTTACCAAACTTTGCACGGATTGTTTCAGGGGAGGCTTTTTTAGGGTCTGTGCTGCCTATAATTTCGCGAAGATGGGGGACTGCATTATCGCCATCTAACACCATAAGCACCACTGGTCCTGAGGACATCATAGAAACGAGATCATCAAAAAAGGGCTTGCCTTTGTGTTCTGCGTAAAAACCTTCAGCCTGTTCTTTTGAAAGTTTTTGCATTTTGAGCGCAGAAACTGAAAAATTTGCTTTTTCAATCATCTCGAGGATGCCACCAATTTGATGATCTTTTACTGCTGTTGGTTTAATCATGGAAAAGGTTTGTCCAGCTGAGCATAGAGAAAAGCTAATGAGGCACGCGCATAAAGATATAATAAATTTTTTCATATTGATTTTTCCTTTGTCTGGTGTTAAAAAAAAGACCCCTTTTTGGCAGTGTATCGCAAAAAGGGGTTTGGAGTGTTAGTGAGAGCAGCAGTTGCCATTGTGCTGATGTTGGTGCTGATGCTTATGACGAGGGCAGATATTGTCTTCGTTGAAGAAATATTTTATTTCGTTAATTGCATTTTCAACCGAGTCAGAGCCATGTACTGCGTTTGCATCGATGCTTGTAGCAAAGGTTGCGCGGATTGTGCCTTGTTCTGCTTTTTTAGGGTCTGTAGCGCCCATGATGTCGCGATTAGCTTTTACTGCATTTTCGCCTTCTAGTGCCATTACGAGGCATGGTCCTGAAGTCATGAACTCAACGAGTTCGCCAAAGAATGGACGCTCTTTATGTACAGCATAAAAGCCTTCAGCTTGTTCTTGTGTCATATGCAACATTTTTGCTGCAACTACGTGAAGATTTGCTTTTTCTAGCATTTGAATGATGCCACCAATGTGGTTTTTAGCAACTGCATCAGGCTTGATAATTGAAAGAGTCTGTTCTAGTTTCATGTGGTCCTTTATCTTTTATGGTTATGTAAAGGTAATAGTATACACAAGTTGCGTGCAAAAATCAAACCTCTTCGCTACTATTGTAGCAATTAGAGGTAACTGTATGAAAATTTTGCTTTCCTGGCTTAAGGAATATCTCCCTATAACTGACTCCAAAGAGCTTCCAGACACTCTTACGCGTGCTGGCATTGAGGTTGATTACACTAATCAACTAAAACCTTTATTTTCAGGCGTTGTGGCCGCGCGTATCGTAAAGGGGTGTAAGCATGTAACATCGCCTAACCTTTGTGCTGCTACAGTGTTTGATGGTAAAAATGAATACACAGTAGTATGCAGTGCTACAAACTGTGTTGAGGGGCTGATTACAGCTTTTGCACCTGTTGGAGCAGTTGTTGCAGGCAAGCGCATAGAAGCTACGCAATTTGGTGATATTTGCTCTGAAGGGATGCTCTGTTCCGAACACGAACTTGGCTTGTCAGAGTTTCACGAGGGAATAATGGACCTTCCAAATACCCTTAAAGAAGGCACTCCACTTGATGAGTTCTTCACAGATACTCTTTATGAGGTGTCTGTCACACCAAATCTTGGCCATTGTCAAAGTGTTATGGGGGTGGCTCGCGAGCTTTCGGCATTTATGGGTGTACCACTTATAAAGAAGCCCTGGGAGCAATCTCTTAGTACAGAATCAGTTGCTTTGCAGTCTATGGGATCAAGTAAGTTAACAGTTGCCGTTCAGGATTCAATGCTTTGTCCGCGCTACAGCGCTCTTTTGCTTGAGGGTATACATGTGGGCCCTTCTTCATCACTTGTCCGCATACGACTAGAGAGAACAGGGCATAGAAGCATTAACAACATCGTAGATGCAACAAACTACATATCGCATGATATTGGCCAGCCACTGCATGCATTTGATGCAGATCGCGTCCACAAAGCAAAACTTATCGTTCGAGCTTCAAAAGCACACGAAACACTTACGTTGCTTGATGAAGCAACTCATAAGCTGCCGGAAGGCACAATTGTTATTACCGATGCTGAACAGATTTTGGCCGCTGGCGGTATAATGGGTGGAGAAAGCTCAGCTGTTTCAGCTAGTACAAAGAGGGTTATTTTTGAGTCAGCCCAATTTAATCCGAGTGCTATTCGAAAAGCGCGGACAAAGCTTTTCATTTCCACAGACTCCTCAAAGCGTTTTGAACGTGGCTCTGATAGAGGTATTACCCTTAAGGCTCTAGATTACGTTTGCCAGATGGTAAAACAAAGTTGCCCACAAGCTACAGTAGAAGCGGTAGTGGATGTAGCCGTAGCTCAACAAGAGAAATATGTTACATGCCGTTTAAGTCGTGCAGGAATGCTTTTAGGCTATGAAGTAAGTGCTAATGAGGCCGAGAGTGCTTTTTCGGGTCTTAGCCTTGACTGCAGTTTTGATGCTCAAGATACCTATACTGTACGTGTTCCAACATTTAGACATGATATAGCAGAAGAGGTAGATCTTATTGAAGAAATAGGCCGCCTAGTTGGTTTACAGCGCGATGTGGCCACGCCGGCGCATTATGCCGCCTCATCTTTACCTCACCACCCGCTTTATATATTTGAGGGCGAGGTTCGAAGAAGGTTGCTTGCTTTAGGTCTTCAAGAGGCGATAACATCAGATCTTATAAGTCCTGACATGGCAGCTCTTATCACTGATGGTTCAGCAACGAATGATTCACTGGTAAAAATGGTAAATCCACTCTCGGCTGATCAGTCCATTTTACGGCCTTCTCTTATGCCTGGATTGCTCGATGTAGTGCAGCGCAATATCAAGCAACGAACATTAGATACGCATTTTTTTGAAGTAGGCCACGCTCACCTTAAAAAAGGAGAGGGCTTTGTTGAACCCCGTATTTTTTCTATAGTGCTTACAGGGATGAAACAGCCAAATCACTTTTCATTAAATCCGCAACCGTGGGATTTCTTTGATCTTAAAGGTATGTTGGAAGAGCTTTTTTATACTTTACGCTTTTCTAAGGTCTTTGTTGAAAAATCAGATTTATCTATGTTTCATCCAGGACGACAGGCAAAAGTTTTTGTTGATGATGTGCATGTAGGAATTCTGGGCGAGGTGCATCCGGAACTCTTGGCTAAGCTTGATATACCACAGGCAGTGCTTTTTGCAGAATGCGACATGCAGGAGCTTATGAAGCTTCCTCGAAAAGAGGTGAAGATGCATCCAATGGCAATATTCCCAAGCTCCGAGCGTGATTGGACAATTACTCTTGCCAAGAAGATAAATTTTGATGAGATTATGACGAAAATCAACGAAATTAAGCCAGCAATCTGCGAAACTGTAGAGCTTGCGGCAATATTTGAGCATGAAAAATTGGGTATAGATAAGCATAACGTAACGCTTCACTTTGTCTACCGAGACCGAGCTAAAACGGTCTCTCAAGAAGAGGTTGATAAAGCACATAAAAGCCTAGAGTCGCAAGTTGTGCATTATTTAGCTGAAAAGTATCCAGAATAACTGATAATGTAGAACCACAAAACAGGGGAATATCCTATGAAATTCTGCTTTAATGCATCAGCACTTTTGCTACTATTTACAACGAGCTGCGCTCCTCGACCTTATGTGTCGCAAGATGGGTCCGTAAAAACAACGTATGTTCATAAATATGGTGTTGAAATTGCGACTGCTGAAGAGTGGAGTGAAAGAGGCGCAAGCGGCCAGATAATTAAGCAGCTTAAAAATGGTGCAACACAAACTGAAACATGGCAACAGGGCATGCTTCAGGGTATTTGCACAACTTCTTTTCCTCACTCAAATATCATTCATCGTGAAACCTACTTTGATAAAGGTGCGCGCGTTTGGCAAACAGTCCACTATTCATCAGGCATGCCAAAGCGCCAGGATATTTTCCGCCCTGGCAATATCACTTTAGTGTCTACTTGGTATGAAGATGGGGCTCCTCGATCCAGTGAAGAGTATCATGGAGATAATCTATGGTGTGGAGAATACTTTACTGCCCAACAAGATCTTGAAACACAAATTGCACAAGGCAGTGGTGAACGGATACGTCGTGACGGTCATGGACAGCTCATTGCCAAAGATGAGTTTGAAAATGGCAAGAAGATTTTAGAAGTAGTCTACTACTCAAATGACATGCCGCAAAAGTACATACCGTATGTTAATGATCGAATTGAAGGTACATTGAAGACCTTTTTACCAGGTGGTGAACCTGCTACAATTGAAGAGTGGAAGCAAAACTACCAGCATGGTGACACTACTGTATTCCGTAGTGGTCAGCGTGTTGCGGTGGTCCCTTACGCAAATGGCCAAAAAAATGGCGTTGAAACAGGGTTCCGTCCAGGTACAGACACTATCACAGAGCAAATTTCGTGGAAGAATGGTCTTAAAAATGGACCAAGTATATTCTTTGTTGATGACGACAAAGTTACTGACTACTACTTCGATGATGTTAAAGTAAGCCGCATCGAGTATGCGCAGCGCTCAGCTAATTCACGTATCCCTTACTAGAGATTTCCATTCTCACGCTGCGAGCTCGTAAAGCAAACTACGAGCTCGTGGTGGATTCTATTTTCTTTATTTGTTTTTTTATTGCTCTTGCTGCTTAAAGCTGAGAGCTTCTAAGAGGTGATCTTCTTCTAGCGTGTCACTTTTGGCCAGATCCTGGATTGTGATAGCCACTTTTAGGGCTCTATGAACGCTGCGAAGTGACATGTGAAAGCTGTCCATAGCTTCGGCAATGAGTGTTTTTATCTTGCCATCTTGAGGTATAAAACTTTGCAGCTCTTTGGCTGACATCTCGGCATTTGTTTTATTTGTTCCAAAGCGCATTTTTTGGCGTTGTCTTGCTTGTGATACTCGTTCCAGTATTACTTGTGAGCTTTCTTGTGCATTCATGGCGATAAGCTCTTCTGATCGGACAGCAGATACCCATACATGAAGGTCGATGCGATCTAAAAGAGGGCCGGAAATCTTTTTTTGATAGCGGTCTATCTGTAATTTTGTGTCGCGGCAAGGTTTTTCGGGGTGTCCCAAATAGCCGCATGGGCAAGGGTTCATTGCTGCAACAAAAAGGCATGAACAGGGGAATTTTGCTGCTCCTAATGCTCGGCTGATAGTAAGTGTGCGATCTTCTAGGGGTTGTCTTAGTGCTTCTAAAACGGCACGAGAAAACTCAGGTAGCTCATCAAGAAACAGTACTCCGTGGTGGGCTAAGACAACTTCTCCAGGGCGGGGGATGCTACCGCCTCCAATGAGCCCTGCGTAGCTAACTGTGTGATGGGGTGATCTAAAGGGTCTGTTTTCTATGAGGCTTGCATTTCTTAGAAGGCCAGCTATGGAGTAGATTTTCGTCACCTCAAGGGCTTCTTCGAACCCTAATGTAGGCATAATGCTAATAAGAGCCTTAGCCAGAAGACTTTTACCAGTGCCTGGAGGCCCTGTAAGAAGGATGTTATGTCCGCCGGCAGCGGCAATTTCCATGGCTCGCTTTGCCTGGGCTTGTCCTTGAATTTCGCTGAAATCTACAAGGGGCTTGGGACGCTTTGCTGCGTGAGGCTTCACTGTTGGCCGACATTTTTGTGTGTCGCCATTAAAAAAGGCAATAGCATCTTTTAATGAGTCTATGGCTAATACTTCAATTTCTGGCACGAGGGCAGCTTCAGCGCCATTTGCGCTAGGAAGTAAAATGCCCTTCAGGCCAAGTTCCTTGGCAAGGTGGGCGTAGGCAAGTGCACCTACTATAGGCCTTGTTGTACCCCCGAGGCCAAGTTCGCCTACCATAAGGTATTGAGAGATGAAATCTTTTTTTACCATGCCCAGGTTGGATAGTAATCCTAGAGCTATTGGCAGATCGTAAGCGCTTCCCTCTTTTTTAAGGTCTGCGGGTGCTAAGTTTACTGTGCAGGCTAGAGATAAAACGTCGCTGCAGGAATTTTTTAGGGCTGTAAGCACGCGATCTTTGGCTTCTCGTACAGCAGCATCAGGAAGACCAACGATTACTAAAAAAGGCTTGTCAGATTTAAGTGAGTCTACTTCAATTTCTACGCGACATGCTTCGAGGCCTATACAGGCCCCGGATACAATGCGTGCTAGCGCCACTTTGTTTTTACTCTTCTACTTGAAGAACAAAGAAGGCTGGGAAGGCAAAGTTGTTGTTTGGACGCTCTGATACCCATATAGTTACAGGCTTGTTAATCCAAGCTCCAAGATCTTCCTTAGTGCTATAAAGATAGGCGATGGGGAGGTTTGTTTTGAGGTTTAACAAAACATAGTCGCCAGGACGCGTGGTTAAAAAGCTGTTGTAGTGCTTAATGGTGCCATGTAGTGTATTGTCTTTTGCTAGCTCTTCTTGGTAATAAGATTCGTTAGATTGGGCCTTGCCGCTTGCTATAATGCTTGCAACAAAGTTGTTTTCGTTTTCTTGCCACGAAAAAGTGGTTACTGGTTTAGCCGAAGGTGGCAGAGATGTCTCAGTTTGCTCTTTTTCAGGTCGCGCTTTTTCTGTTTGAGACTGCTGCTCTTTTGGTGTTGATTCAACTACAGTAACTGGGGCATCTTCTTTTAGTGCGACGCCTCGTGTAAGATAAAGCTGTTGCATGTGGGCAATTAATGCCTCAGCTTGAGATACTGCCTGAGGCATATCTTTATGTTCGCTTATAAACTGATTAAGGCGCTGTGAAAGTGATGCTAGTTGAATCCTTTGAAAGGGTTTGTCCAGTTCGCTGTTCAGTTCGGCTTCAAGACCTGCAAGTGTTTTCATAGCTTCAAGTTTTCTTGTTTCTTGCTGTGCAAAAAACTCAGCTCCACCTGCTTTTTGTACGTAGTCTTTTGCTACATAAAAGCGCACATCTTTTGGAAGGTCAATTTGTAGCCATTTGTTATTTTGTGAGGATATTGTTCCCTTTACTACATCGCCGCTGTTTAGCTGTGCAATAGTTGGACTTGTACGATCAGGGCCTAAGCGCACAAAAACATTTGTTCCTTCTACAACACCATCGAGTACGTAGGTGCGGAAGATGTAGGCTTTAAGATCTTTTGGGGGCATACAGGCGTAAAAATCGTCGCTGACGTCTGTGACAAGTACTAACTCATCTTTATCTAGCTCTTTAAACACTTGTGCATCAAGGCTTGGGTGCAGGCGCATGCGTACGTTATGTCCTGTGATTTTTCCTGTGAAGGAATCAAAGCGCTTCGCGACCTGATTTGAAGGTTGTTTAGTTGTAGTTTGTTCGGGCATATCAGCCGAAGCTAGCGTAAGAGAGCATGAAAAAGAAGCCAAAAAAATAGCAAGACGCATAACAAGAACCTTGTGCAAAAAAGTTATGTCTCTATTCTAGAAGGCATAGCCATTTAGGACAAGTTGTTGTTGCGTCTTGTGCTTTAGTTAATGTCTAAGTACGGCGACAATGTGTTCGCAGTTTTGTTTGCCACAGGTGCAGCCAATAGGATCCCCAAGGTAGACACTGTAGTGTTCGTTGGTGTCGAGCTTGTTTGTGACATGATACATCTTATCACCGATTGTTTCGACAGTCCACTGTTCAAAGCGAAGGTCATCTTCGTTTACTTCGTCTTCAGTGCTATCTACAAGGGTAGGTTTTACATCATCTTCAATTTCTGATGCTATGTCACCTTTTAGTACGCGAGATATCTGGCAGTACATGCAGTTGCAGCCCGGGACAGGGTGTAAGAAATTTGCAAGTTCTTCAGGAGGTAGGGTTTTGCCGAGGACTTCAATTTTTTCTACAATTTCTTGAGGAAGTGGAGCTAAGTTGCTGTATGTTGGATTATGCTGTAGAGCTTGTGTTAAAGATTCGAGGGTGCCAAAGAGAAGGCGAAACGGCTTGCCAAATGCAGTTTGGTCTACTTGTTGTTCGATGTTAGGTTGCTCAACGGGATTTTGTGTTGCTTGTTGAGGTTGGTGTTCAAGAAACTGTCCGTGTGCGGTAAATATTTCATGAAGCTCGTTTGTTGAGAGTTTGGGGATGTACACGCGAGTATCATCTTTAAGAGTGACAACTAAATCTTTATCACTCATGTGTAATGAGGAAACGTTATTCCACGATGTGGAAATGTGGGGAGGAATTGAAATAATTTTGTCTGTGATTTTCATGCTATCCTCCTTGGGCTCATTCCTTATTATACTGCAAAGTGAGTAAATTGGTCAAGTTAATTAGCACTCTGAGCTCTCAAGTGCTGAATTTAGTTTTGTTGACAAAACAAGGCATATTCAAGTATTGATAAACAAACCTGCTACGGAGTTGTCATGAAAGAAAAAATATTTGTATTAGACACGAACGTCCTCTTGCATGATCCAGAATCAATCTTCAAGTTTCCGCGACATGAAGTGGCTATTCCGGTAACTGTTCTTGAAGAGCTTGATAAGCTCAAACGTACACCAGGAGAATTAGGAAAAAATGCTCGAGCTGCCATACGTGAACTTGCAAGCCTCAAAGCAATGGGTAAGGGCGATTTAAATCGAGGAGTGACCCTTCAGAATGGCGCTACAGTGCGCATTTTAATGGAAATGAAGACGGACTTTTCAGAGACTCTTACACTCACTATAAATGACAACAGAATCTTGATGGCTGCTCTATTTTTATTTGAGAAAGATACAAGAGTTGTCTTTGTCTCCAAAGATTTTGGTGCGCGAGTAAAAGCCGAGGCCATCGGCCTAGAGACAGAAGACTATGAAAACCTTAAGTTTTCGTATGAAACAATCTCCACGGGTATCCGCCATGTTGAGCTAGAAAAAACCTTAATTGACCATTTTTACAAAGATGGCCAACTCTCGCTTCCGGGCATGCAGTTTAGACCCAATGAATACAGTATTTTAAGCTGCCAGGAGCATTCAAGCGCTGTTGCTCGCTTTGATGCCCCTTCGCAGAATCTCATGCCTTTGGTAAAAATACCAACGATGTGGGGGATTAAGCCAAGAAACGTTGAGCAAAAATGTGCTATGGATGCCCTTTTACGTGATGACTGTAAGCTTGTAACGCTTTTAGGCCCTGCTGGAACAGGAAAAACCTTGCTTGCATTAGCATGTGCTCTTAGAAAAGTGTTTGATGAGGGGCTCTATACAAAAATTCTTATCTCGCGGCCTATTGTACCATTGGGTCGTGACATCGGATACCTTCCAGGAACAAAAGAAGAGAAGCTATCTAGCTGGATGCAGCCAATATTTGACAACCTCGAGCTTCTTTGTGCTTCTTTGGGTAATGAGCCCACAGATACACTTCGATGGGTTTTAGATAGTAAAAAAATTGAAATGGAAGCCGTGACCTACATAAGAGGTCGGTCACTTCCAAGGATGTTTATTATTATAGATGAAGCACAAAACCTCACGCCTCACGAGGTGAAGACTATTGTATCAAGAGCTGGGGAGGGTACTAAAGTTGTGCTTGCTGGTGACCCAACACAAATTGATAATCCTTATCTTGATAAGGACTCTAACGGACTTACCTATACAATTGGTAAATTCAAAAATAGCAATATCCATAGTAACATCTTCTTAGAGAAGACTGAACGCTCAGAGCTTGCAGCGCTTGCAACAGAGCTTATGTAACAGTTCATCTTAATTTTTTCAATTAATCAAGCCGCATGCTTTGTAGTAGAGTGTGTGGCTTGATTTGTTTCTTTGTCAAAATCTTCCTCTAGTTATATTTATGATTTTTCATTTTGTTGGAGCAATGGTATGCTTTGTTGCTGTGATCATCTGGGAATTTATATGTTTTTACAAAGGTTTTTACTTGTGTCTATGCTGTTTAACACGCTTTTAAGTTCTGCTCAACATGATACACCTAAAGTTGTTGTTGTAGGAGCTGGGCTTGCTGGGCTAACAGCAGCATATCGGCTACATCAGGCCGGGGTTGACGTTGAGGTATATGAGGCCCGAGGTCGTGTTGGAGGGAGGGTGCTCACAGTTACTGCAGCAGGCAATACTGTCGAGCTTGGGGGAACTAATATCAGTGATGGTGGTGGGTCTGAACATATGTTGGCATTGGTGAATGAGCTTGGCTTAGTGGTTGAAGAAAATAGAGTAAGCCTTGCCCATTCTTATTATACCGGGCGAGAATTTATTAGAGTAAATGAAGCCATTCAAGGCAGATTCTTTGTGCCAGAGGATCTTGAAGCAAAGCTAGATGAGCTATCCAAAAGTTCATCCAACATGCAAGAGGTGTTAGATGCTCTTTTAGACCGCGAAGATCCTCTTTATAAGAGCATGGCTGTGCGGTTGGCGGCATACGAAGGTCAAGTGCCTGAAAAACTTTCTTCATGCTATGTGGGAACGCTCTATTATATGCTTCTTGGGGGGTTGTCGTTTGCGCATCAAACCCACGAAGATCAGGACCCTGAACTTGTTCTTTTGGGAGTTAAAGGAGGTAACGCCCTCCTGCCTCAAAAAATGGCAGAGAAGCTCGGCTCTAGAGTAAATCTTGGTATGCCACTACTAAAGCTTTCAAAAAATGAAAATGGCGCATATGAGCTAACGTTTAAAGATTCGATAGTACTACAAGCAGATGTTGTTGTGCTGGCTATTCCTTGTTCGGTATATGCAGATATAGTGTTTGAAGATGGGGTGCTAAGTAACGATAGGCGTACAGCTATACAAAGTGTGCAGTATGGTAAAAATGCAAAGCTTATGATTCCGGTTTCATCTCCTCCAAAATCAAGAAGAGGATTTCTCAATGATAGAATGGTAAGTTTTTTTAATGAGGACTTACGTGTTTTAACACTCTATTACGCAGGCGAGGCAAGCGAATTTTCAAAAGATACTCTAGCAGCAACATACAGTGCAGATAGGGATACTCTCGAGGCTGGGTTAGGTGAGTGTTGTCCTGAATTTGTAGTAACTGATTATGCTCGTGATGAGCAGTTTTTTCGCTACAAAGGCCCTGTGGGCTACAGTTGGCCAGCTGATGCTTTTGTCAAAGGCTCCTATTCGTATATTTCCCCTGGTCAAGAAACGCTTATGTTGGCAACAACTAAAGTGTGTAATGAACAAGTGCGAACCCTCTTCGCGCCAGTTGATGAAGGAGTTTACTTTGCAGGCGAGCATGCCTCTGTTTTGTTTGATGTGCCAGGAACTATGGAAGCTGCATGTGAATCGGGTGAGCGATGCGCCCGAATGATTATAAAAAGAGAAAAAAAAGGGCCGAGAAATACTTCTCAGTCCTAAGATGATGGAGGTGGAGAGACGAGTTCAGAACTTTTGATTGGAATCGTTTTCGGTCTGTTGCTTTTTTATCTCTTGTTTAAAAGTTGATTCTAGAGTCATAAATATGTCATGCATTATGTTGGAAAGCTCTTCGAGAGGTTTTTTTGACTTCCATCCGCTTCTTTTATTATGGCTTAGGAGAATTGAGCCTTCAGCGTAACGAATTAGATCAAAGCTGTTGCTGAGCTCTTTCAATAATAGTATGTAATCTTTGTTATCTGTTATTTTTGAAAGAGCTGGATAGGATTCGGCTGCTATATTAATGAGATTGACTAATTGATGGGTTTTAATCTTTTGGGTCTTGTGATTGTTTTTTAAAACAATCAGGCTTTTTAAAAGCATTTCAATAGAGAAATGGTAATTCACTAGACAAACTCCCAAATTTTCCGTGTTTGGAATAGTGTGCCCTAAAATGGATCGGTGCCCCTCGCCAAAGGCCATTCGAAAAACTTTATAAAAACTTTTTCCTTGTTGATAGAGTAGTCCGGGGTTAGGAGTCAAGTCTTTAGGAAATTTAAGGATTTCGAGATACTTTGTACTTTCTCTGGATAAGCCAACTGTTTTTGTCATGGGGTTTTGATTCGTTAGGATTATACCGCGACAAGGTCAGTTGGGACATCAAACTTGAGAGGTGTAATCGGTTGGGAGTAGTCGGTCATATGAACAATTTTGAATGCTTTACGGAAGTCGTCATCCTTTGGTAAGAGTTGGTCTAGAAGCAAAAGCCTTAAATCTCGTTGTGTTGTCAGATTCATTTTAGAGCCCTTATCTGCTGTTTTTTCCCATTTCACAACAGCGGGATGCGTGACACCAAACAATTTGCCAAATTCAGACTGTGTTAATTTAAGCCAGTTTCGAATAAAACGGATTTGATTGCCTGTTAAATCAGATGGGTGATGAGCAAGGGTTAGGAGTACAACTCTCTGTAATAGATTAAGATCAATGTCTAATGTCCAAACATTACGAAGCTCAATCATAGGAACATTGCGTAAAATTACAGGAAAGCCCAATCCTTCGTAAATAAATTCTTTTTCAACTTTGTGTTTTTTCATCTTTCCTCAAGGTAAAAGACTGTTATAATTAACATGTCTCTTTCTTCATCAAATGAGACAATAACTCTTAATTCTGCCTCATCTATCGTTCTTCCACGGATTGCATAATTCCAGCTATTGAAAGCTTCCTCAAAATGGTCTTTGTTCTTTTCATGCCTTCCGGTTCTTAGCACATGGACAATTTCAGGTAAGGATATGTTTCTCTCGGCTTTCCGAGTAACAGCATGAAACGTATCTCTATAGGCCCCTGAGTCAATGCACTTCCTAATGCGCTCTAAGAGGTTTTCAATCTTTTTTGGCTTTTTCACTGGCAAGAGTATTTGTCTCTTTTTCTTCTAATGTAACTAAGTTACATTTTTGTGTCAAGAGGGGAGGGTGGGGAGAAGGGGGGGGGGCTAGAACTTTTGAGCGGTTAAGGTTGGGTTGTCTGGCTAATTTGTATCTGCTTCAATGCTGCTAGGGCATCATCTGAGCTAGCTTCAAAGACCCAAGGTTCGATTTCTAGCTCCTTTACCTTGATGGTGGATATAGCTTGTGAGGATTTGTTTGCACAAAAAACTTTACCCCATTGAAGCTGGAAGTTGTATTTCAGGTTCGCACAAGCCCAAGCTGAAACAGACTTTAACGCGACAAGTCGATTGCTAATTTGGATTGGGGAGTCAAAGGTTACAGCGTTTACTGGAAGGAGTTCTTCATTGTACCAGGTTCCAAAAGTAGCCAAGTGTATGAGCTCCCCATCTGCAGTATCCTTATTCGGATCTATTAACCTCTTTTTTTCACCGTTGAGGTCGGGCTTTGAGTTTTTTTCGATTCCCTTCGAAATCAACGAATACATCAAGATCGTACGAGACAAATTTATGTCTCTCTTTATGGAGAAGAATTCACTGAACCCCCCCCCTTAATACATAAATGAAACAAATGCATTTGAAAATCTTTTTTTTTGCGGAAGAGGCCCCTTTGAGTTTGTCAAGTAATATCTGTTGCAAGGCTTCTGCCTCTAGATAAAGACCTGGTGCCCAGACAGACTTGAATCCTGAATGCAGATTGACTTCGGAGGCATTGCTGAGGGAGAAAATCAGATTATCTACTTGTTTTTGTAGATCTAAAGAGTCGTGCTTCTTACTAAGGAAACGATGCATCCCTGTGTCGAAGTAAAAATAACTCATAGATTCCGCTCTTTTAATAGAAAAGCCTATCGAAATTGATAGGCTTTTACAATGTCTAGTAATGTTTGGAGATGAAGAGACTAGTTCAGAGCTTGTGAGAGAAAGTCGTGGAAGAAAACTTAGGGCTTCACTCTTGGGAGTGAAGCCCTAAAATGATGGAGGTGGAGAGAATCGAACTCTCGTCCTAAACAACTTCCAAATACCAGCGTCTACATGCATATTGTCTTGGATTTATAAAGAAGTAGTTACTGCAAGACACCCCATTTCACTACTTCTTAGCGGTTAGTTTTTCTCGACTTTTCTTCCAAACCACCAAGTGAAGAGAAGTCATACCAAGAGTATAAACGACAGGCTTTGGGACCCTCGGTCCAATCACCAAACTGTCGGGCTACAAAAACTGTTAGGTTATGCGGCCATCGCTACTTCTGCTTCAACGAAGTTGAAGTTTGCTGCAACGATTTTGCTATTTTGTTTAGCATTTATTGTTTTGCCGGCTTTTTAAGGAGGCCAACCGACAACCTCCGCACGCAACTGATACGGGCATCGCAAGTCGAAACCATTACACCCCCGCAATCTTATAGTAGCATAAATGGGAATAAAAAAATAGCATGCATCGTGTACACTCTACGCTTTTAGGTAGGAGTGATTATGAAACTGCGGATTTTGGGTGGAATTATAGTAACACTGGGCCTCTCTTGTGCCCTTATGGCTGGAAGTTTTGAAGGGAATGTACGTATTTTTACTATGCTCCCTACGCTTGATGCGCCGCTTGCTGTAGACCCGGCTATTCCTAGAAATTTTGTGGCCTTAAGTAAAGATGGAACGTTTGATCGAAATGAATGGATCTACTGGGGACCAAAAGAGGTGGTTGAGGCCTACTTTCAGGATCAATCAACACTTAAGCAATCTATTTTGCGTGTTCGTGCAAGCGAAACGGTAAAGCAGATATCTGCGGATAAATTTAGCGTAGAGAATGATGAGCTGTGTAAACTCATGGCCCCTATGGGATTAAAGAGGCTTTTTGATGTGCGTATGAAGTGGGGTAAATACCCGATTTATGCCGTCACTGCAGAGTTTCAGAAAAAATGGCTCTATACAGCGTGGGTAGGCTTGTCAGATCCTCAAGGGTCAACCCTTATGTTTGAGCTTGTGTATCCTGGGACTAAGCCTACAAACGAGCAGTTTGAGCTGTGGGATGTTTTTTTAGATAAAACAAAAATATTGTCTGATCCTGTCTATTCACAGGGCTTTAATGCCGTATATGCGCAAGGCCAAACCAACGTTATGCTTTATGGCCAAAGCCTCAGTTTTATTGCCGAGCAACGCTACACAGATAAGCTTATCCAGGTGGTAGTTGACGCAAAAAAATCAGGGTTTACCCCCATTTTAGATACCGTATACTTTTCTTACATTATGCCAGATCCGAATTGCGGAGGCCCAGGAGCTAAGGTGTACCTGTCGCTTGTGAGAAAAGAGGGCGAAAAAGAGACTGTGTTTACCCATATGATTCCTGTTCTTATGAAGCAGGTAGATTCTTTTTCTGTTGAGGCTGAAAGTGCTAAAAAAAACGGGGCTATTGTGTATGAACAGCAACTGCCTTGTATGCTCAAAGAGTATCTTAAATAAGGCTCGGCTTATTTTGCCGAGCCTTATAGAAAACTTACTGATGCTTCCACTTTACAAGAAAGCTTTTGCTGTCGCTTGATAGGTTGGAAGTTCTGGCTTTCTTAGTGCCATTTTTTGATTCCATATCAAGTTTTGTGCTCTTCCAGTGGCCGTTGTCGATAGACCCTGTTACTCCATTGATTGTTGCTGTGCAATCTTTCATCTTTACTTGGCTTAGGTGAGCAAGTGGCAATACGCCGCTTGAAGTTGCAGGAGCTTCAACAATCCACTCAGCTGAGCTTCGCTGTGCTCTGGCATTTACAGTGTGTGAATGTGGCACTGTGGTTGTCACCTGTTTTGTATGGTTGGATAGAACAAGTTTAAAGGTGCCATTTCCTTTGTAGGTAATATCGGCAGATATGACATCGCCCGGCTCTACAGGGAAACCTGAAAGTTCATGGGGATATTTTGGGAACATTTCAAACCAGGCGTAGTGTTCTTGCTTGCCATTATGCCAGTCGTGTTCTGTGCCTATTTGTTCTACGGTTCCGCTTGAAAAGCCATCGATGCCAACCCAAATAGATGAATAGGTGTCTTCTTTAGAAGCTTTAACTTCAGGTACTGTCCATGTACCAGATATTTGTGTAACTGAGAACATGGCCGGCTTGATTAAACTTGTGGCCGCTGCATAGCCGCTCCAGTTTTCGCTTGTGCCATCTCTGAGTTTTTTATGTGGTACCGATGTTTTAGCGCGCTTACGCGGAATGATTTTACATTGTATAGGTTGATATACAGCAAAAGGCACGGGGGCAATGGCGTCAACTTAAGCGCATGATATTGAAAACGAATGCCTTGCATCAGCACACCCTCCTGTATACATGCTTTTCTTTCTTTAAACCGATTCGCATGTATTGTCGTCCCGGGCGTACCTTTACTTTGGATCTTTTGGCG
>JBGSSB010000044.1:0-3818 GCA_041737255.1 Chlamydiales bacterium
GATTACAGCTTGTGAATGAAGAACGATATGTCAAAGGGCGAGAGCTGCTGATTAGTATCGTGTCCATGCTAGTGAAAATGGCTCAAAAAAAATACTAATCGGGCAAGGGCAAGGGATTGTGGTTATGCAAGATGTCTAATAAAAGTAGACTTCACTGCTCTATAGTATCAGTGCGCTCAAAGTCGTTGAGGATTATGTCTATTGCCTCTTGCATAGGATTTTCAGCTAAATTTAGCCAACGAAACGCAGGCTCCTTACGAAACCAAGTAAACTGTCTTTTAGCAAGGTGGCGAGAGGCAATCTTTAACTGCCTTACATACTCTTCGTAGTCTGCGGGAGTTTGGGCTGAATCTAAAAAATCTAATGTCTGGCGATAGCCAATTGCCTGGCTTGCCGTACGATTTTTGCGTATACCTAAACGATCAAGTTGTACAACTTCTTCTAAAAGACCTGCTTTAACCATTTCGTCGCAGCGCTTTTCGAGACGTTGGTACAAAGTTTCTCTTGGCCAGTGCAAAAACCAAGGGCGGAAATCAAAAAATGACTGAATCTTCCTCTCTTTCCACTCAAATGAGCTTACTCGCCTTCCTGAAATCTCTATAATTTCAAGTCCTCGCAAAATTTTATGGCGATCATTTCTTGAGATAGTTGCCGCATACTCTGGATCAAACTTAGATAACTTATCATAAAGAAGATCTATACCAAATCGCTCCTCTTCTGCCTGGAGCATAGCACGTATGTGAGGATCGCATCCTGGACCAGATGGTGGCCCATATAAAAGCGCATGAATATAAAAACCCGTACCGCCCACAATAATAGGCGTACGCCCCCTCATGAGAATGTCGCGACAGGCGCTCATAGCCTCTTCGTAGTAGTCTTTTACGTTTAAAGGCTCTGATATGTCGCGAATGTCAATTAAATGATGAGGAACGCACTGCTGCTCTGCTGGCGTTGCTTTAGCCGTGCCAATATCCATGCCACGATATACCTGCATAGAGTCGGATGAGACAATTTCAGCTCCAAGCTTTTGAGCAAGTATAAGAGAAAGGGACGTTTTTCCTGACCCTGTTGGGCCAGCGAGAACAATAACTTTTTTTGAGCCAAATTGTGCATTGGCGATCAATTGTTCCTGCACACTAATTGCTACATTTTCAAAAACCCGACCAAGGCCCCCACAGGTACGTTTAGTGGGACACCGGGTTGTTGTAGATTCTGCTTTCACCAATATACCTCAATCCGTGCTTCACATTTTTGGCTTCACATTTTTGCTTAAGTTCAATTATACAAAAAAATAATTAAACAGCATCAGCCTTTTCTATTAGCTTAAGCTTTTCTTGACGCTTCATTTTTTTAATTTGGATCTCACGCCGCGTTGCTTCCGATCGATTTGCGTGCGACTCTCTATAAACAATTTTTTCTGGTTCAGAAAAACGAAAAAACCGCGCGCCCTTAACACCCTCTTGATGAGCAGCAAAACGACTACTTAAATCTGTGGTAATCCCCGTGTAAAGAACACCCGACTTTGCCTGAATTATATAAACTTCCCAACGAGCCTCTGAAGACATATTCTCGACTTTATTTATGATATATTAGAAAATCAATGGATTAAAAGGTATTCATGCTTCTTCCTAAAGACCCAAACGGCTGCCCCTATCTACAATTAGCTCCTATGGAGGGAGTTGGAGATCGCACATTTCGTAAAGCCATGGCTGTTATTGGTGGCTTTGATGAAGCCGTCCGCGATTTTTTACGCGTACCCTCTAACGCACACGTTAAAAGCTTAGCGCGTGAATACGATGCCAACGAAATTTCTCCCATCCCCCTTGCTGCACAGCTCATGGGCTCTGATCCTATTCTTATGGCTGATATGGCAATAGAAATGCAAGCAAGAGGCGCAACACGCATAGATTTAAACTGTGGCTGCCCCTCAAATAGAGTAACAGGTAGGGGCGCAGGATCAAGTCTGCTTAAAGAGCCTGATTTTCTCCATGAAATTGCAAAGGCAATGGTTAAAGCAGTTACCATTCCTGTTACTGTAAAGATGCGCTCAGGCTATGATGACATATCACTTTTTAAAGAAAATTTACTTGCCGCCCAGGAAAGTGGCGCTCGCTACATAACGCTACATCCGCGCACAAAAATTGAAGGCTACATCCCACCTGCAAGATGGGAGCTTATTGCCGAGGCAAAATCAATCCTCACAATACCTCTCGTTGGAAATGGCGACATTCTAACTGTACAAAATGCACTGGATATGCTCAGAATAACAGGCTGTGATGCGCTGATGGTTGGAAGAGGCAGTGTAATCAACCCTTTTATCTTCCACCAAATAAAGGCTCATTTTTCGAAACAGCCCTACAAACCCGTTTGGGAAGATCTAAAATCTTTTTTGGACGCCTTTATTGCCGATATTGACGTTGGCTTGCCTACCAGAGGTAAAATTAACAAACTTAAGCAGCTCATGGGCTTTCTTTTTAAAGCAAATCATAAGCTGCTTGAAAAACGCGACGCCATCCTCACCTCGCAATATCAAACCCCAATTCAATTTATGGAGTTTGCTCTTCCACTTTTAGAAGATGGCTGGCGTACTAATCCTTAGAAGAAATAGTAAGTTCGTGCACCTGCATCATAATATCTTCCATAGCTTCATCACCAATGGCTGACATATCTACGCACGCGCCTAAATGAGAAATTCCCTCAGCTTGTTCATATGAGGCTTTAAGAGTAGCAACTTCTACGTCAATTGATGCCTCCTGAAAGCATTCTCTGCTTGCCGCTTGATCTAATGAGGCTTGAATTTGATCAGAAATAATATACCCACCATGCTTCACAGCATCCCATTGACGTGTATTCTCAAACGGAAGCAAGCCCTGAATAACACCCGGAACGGCAATCTTATAAGTCTGTTCAAACTTTTTTAAATAAGACATAGATGATTCTGGATGTATCCACGGAGAGAGAACACCGAGCTGACAGCCCAGATTAATTCTTTTAGCAAGCTCATACATAGCCTCTTCTTGTGTTTTGCGCATTGATGGAACCGGCACAGAACACGCCAAAAGCGGTTTTTCATCTGTTTTACTTTCTGCTACGTCGTTAAAAATAGCAAGTGCATCTTCTTCAGCTAACCCAGCCTGATTGCTGCCATGAACAAAATAAAATCCACATATTCCTAACTTTGCAGCTTCATCACGTACACGAATCAACTCATCTTCTGTCATCAGACTTACTAAAAGGCGAACTATTGCTGGCTTTCCTGTTGCCAGCTGGATGGCAGATGCAGCATGCAGCGCCGAGCTGTTTTTTTCTGACAAAACCATATAGCCATGAGCTGATACTCTATCATCAAGCAGCCGAGCCCACTCTCTAAAGCCAGTTTCTGGGGGGAAGCATTGCGGCAGAGAGACTCCCGCAAACACTTTTCTTCCTTGCCATACACTTGGCACAACCTGGGCCACTTCCCGTTCTGCCAGCCTTATAATATTGCCACCAATTGATACCGTCATACAACCTCCTATAGAAGCTTAGTTATTACTCTGAGATTAATTAAGAGGTAGAACTTATACTGTGTTTGCACTTCAAAAAGCAAGCGCTACTGCGCGGATGCTTTCGACTCTGCAACGGTACCTGGCGGGTTTTGGAACCAGCCTGGGTCGACATAGCTTGAAATGCCATCGCGAACTTTTACAACCGTAAACATACCACCCATTCCAATTTTGCCAAATGGGCCCTGTGAACCAAATGGAAGGACATTATTTGGTCTTGGCATGTCATTCATTTCTAGCATTTGCCCCATACCATTTTGACCCATAGCCATG
>JBGSSB010000133.1:0-1936 GCA_041737255.1 Chlamydiales bacterium
TTCTAACTCATCTTTAACCCATTTACTAACCATAGTCCAGCCTCGAATTGATATTTTTCAAGACAGAGTACATGGTTTGGATTTTTGTCAAAAAAACTTATGCGTAAAAGTATGTTTGTGCCTTTGTGTTTAATTTTTTTCGGCGACCGGAAATATTAGAGACAAGAACAAGAGTCAATGTCGAAATTAGGGGGGAAGAGCTTAAGTTGACACCATTGAGCCCAGGCCTGGTGTGGGCTGTCAAAAGCTTGCGTCTTGTAAGATAAATCCAGAGATGATTTTTTGTTTTTTTAGTATTCATATTGTTTATTATATTATTTAGTAGATTTTTACCGCTGTATTTATGTATAATCATACTAATTAATTATAATAGTTGAGGTAAGTGTGAATACTCTTAGAGCCGTATCTTCCGAATCAAAGGTCCTTATTGACCCTGTTGTTCAATCATCTAGAAGTGCTAGCGTTACAAAAGCTATGAAAGTAGCCTCTACTTTGACATGTGTCGGAGGTAATCTTTCTTATGAGGGAAAAACCCCAGTTCTTACACTTACAGCAGAATCACCCGAAGCCGCGGGTTATGCGCATGGTTACTTGCTCGCTGATACGATTAACCAACTTATACGGGCCGTTACCTCAGATATCTTATCTACCGTTGAGTTGCCCTTTGGCATGAAGCCTGACTGGTCAACGCTCTCTACATTTCTTGATCAGCATAAGTTAACTCAGCTCTGGAATCAAATTCCCAAAGGCTACCAAAAAGAAATCGACGGTGTTATTAACGGCTTTAACAAGCGACTTGAAGAGGGTGCGTTTGAGGGGCAGAAGCTTACACGTAACGAGGTAGTTCTTTTTCATCTTCTACCCGATAAGCAGCATTTTGATGTGTTTGATCAGCTGGCTACGGTACGTGGGGCCATAACTGGAGTTGTTTCCGGTATATTTAAAAAGATATTTGGTTGCACGACGGTTATCGGTGGAAACAAGGAAACTGGTCCAATCTTTGGCAGAAACCTCGACTGGCCATCCTATGGCTGTCTTGGTGATGCTAGCATGATCGTTAAAAGACGCAGCTTCCAAACAGGCAAGCAAATTGTTGAGCTTAGTTTTGCAGGATTTATCGGTACGCTTACTGGTATGAACGAAGATGGTCTTTGCCTTGCCATGAACGTATGTGATGGTGAAACCAAAAAGATAAAGGGAGTGCTGGCAGCTTTCTATAATAGAGAAATCCTTGAAACATGTGCTACAGCGGCTAAGGTGGCAGAGTTTATTTCGGAAAAGAAACCACTTGGACCTTATCATCTCACTGTTGCAGATCCAGAAAAAGCGGCTACGCACCACCTTATGCAGGGAGATCAAAAAGAGCATCTTTCAAGAGAGAAGGTTGATGCAAAGGTGCTTGAAGCTGCCAACTGCCGCTATCAGGTGAAGCAAAAAGGTAAAAATGCTGTGCCAATCGAAGATGAATATGAAAGCAAAGAGCGTAGGGTTGAGCTTGCTAAACACTTTAAGCGCGCTGCAAATGAATCTCACAGCCATGAGTCGGTAGAAACAGCTTTGCAGCTTCCATACCTTAATGTTGATGAAACAGTGCACTCTGTAGTGATGCACCCCAAAGAGATGAGGATGCAGTTTGCCTTTGCTAATGCAATGGCTGCAAGCGAGCCTATGCAATCATTAGACATCAAAGAGATGATGGGGCTCAAGTCTGTTTTGTAAGTGCGTGGTGATTTTGGTGGATCTGCGATTTTTTCTATAAACCGCACTTTTTTTAGTTTCTGTTGTGGTATAATTAAGTGTTAGAGCAAAGTAGAAATGTCGTGTTATCTAGCAAAGTTGAAATGTCGTAATTTTTCCGTCTCTCAGACGCCTTTATTATATCAAATTTATGTTTATATGTGCTTTTTCGAAGGTTAGGCGGGGGAGTTTGAGGGGG
>JBGSSB010000136.1:0-10342 GCA_041737255.1 Chlamydiales bacterium
TTTCGAAAGTTTGTACATGATCTTTATCTGTGAAATTGACATACTCTTTCATGAGTTACCCTCTGTTATTTGTTTTTTGACGAAAACCTTACTGAGGGTACACTCTTTTTATTTCAAACACAACTTCTGATCATATCTCGCGTTACCGGAATCATATGTGAGGAATACACGTTAATGTTTACGTTATATAAATCAGATACTATCTGTATGGCAAGGTCATCGCCCCAGATTGGGTCATGATCTTTGGTTGCACATTTACTAATGTTTTCCCGATAGGCTTCGTAGGTATTTCCATCTACGAGATTTGCCTTTAAAAGCTTTTGATAGCTCGCATGGGGGACATCTTTTCGCTGCAAGTAATTTGAGATATCTGTTCTTACATCTTGGGCGGTATACTGTTTATCACCACGAAGGGCTGTTAGTAAGTAGGCAAATGAATCAAAAAAGCAGTCGCCTTTTTCGGTTGATTCTTTAAACTGTAGGCCAATCTCTGCCAGTTGCGATTGCAGCTGCTCTCTTCCAAACTGTTTCCAGCCTGACATGCTTTCGGGGGCGGATCTTTCTTGCGGTGTTATTTTTTTGGCAGAAGCAGAAGGATGGCTAGAAGCATTGATTGTCGAAGTAGCTGATAATGCACTCTTCGAGGCTTTATCAATTTTAAAGACACTTTTAAACAGATCAGGGCTTTCTATAGAAGATTTAATTTCTTGCCACGCTTTGGGGTGCTGATCCATCAGCTTTTTTGATTTACTTTCGTTCCAGATGGTGTTGCTATAAGCACCAAAAAGATACCTCAGAGCTCGTTGAACAATGTTGAGGGTTCTAACCTTCAGGTCAACAGTTCCATCTTTTTTAATGTCTACTGATAAAAATTCCCGATAAAAATCGGTTTTGTTGCCATGATTGATCTTCATAATCGAAATATAAACCTTTAAAAAAATGCCCCTCAAATAGTTCTTAAAGAACGTTTGAGGGGGCTTCTCGCGGTCTTAAGCAGTTTCAGTAACAGCTGTTACTTTAGTTTTTTCTGAAAAAATACGCTCTAGCTTTTCATAGTCAGGCATTCTGGCTATGATAACTTTTGGCGACACGTTATTAAAGCAGCACGATGTGACAGCTTTACCATCAACACCCAAGCGTGTTGTATATGTTGCAGATACAGTAGCTAAAGCTTCTTCACCTTCTGCTCTAGCTAACTCAAAAGTTGCCTGATGGCTAATGGTAACGTCCTCACTTTCGCCCATAGCAATGTAGATCTTGCGCTCTGCCACTATCTCTTTTGGCACGAAGTACTGAGATCCATCTCTATGTGTGAACTGAGATTTATTGCAATGCGTCTTAAGTGCATTGGCGATATCGTCGAAACGACCAGGACCTGCAACTTTTAACACATCAAGGTCGCGTCCTTTGATACTCTCTGGAGCAATGCCCAGTTTTGTACCAAAAGTATCAGCGCGAGCTTGAGCTTTTACCGCATCAGACGGCATATGTAAACAAGCAAACAAAGCTTCAAACATACCGGTAAATGTCTCTTGACGATTACCAGCTACATACACAAGCTTTGGCTCTGGCATGTTGGACTTAAGCTCTAAGTTAGTAAGTGCCTCATTTTCTGGCAATTTGACTGTTAGAGATCTAGTTTTCATACCTTCGTGAGCTTTCGTTAGTGAAGCTTCTTTTGTTTCAAATTGCTTTTGCAGTGATGCAAGCTTTGAGTCTTGAGCTTTTACAGCCTTCAGACTAGCCTCCATCTCACGAGACTCTTTACTCGCAAGAAAAGGTATACGTATTCCTAGTAGTGGAATGCGTTTATCTTTTGCACTAGCTACTGAAAAATCTTGTTTTGCACCATCTAGTGAGTTTTTATAGACTTCTCTAAGCTGCTTTAGTAGGCCTAAACCTGTTTGTAGTTGATCGTTTGTTGGCTGATTTTTTCGATCGTTCAATTCATTTTTAAAAGAAATTACCCTCTTAAACACATCTTGTACTGTCGACTTAGATTCGTCTGTAACAGGCTTTGCTGTTGCAACGTTACGTAATGTTTCCCCTAAACCCTCTGGGATCTCTACCGCAAAACGGCTTATACCGACTTGTGATACACCTGACATAATTGCACCTCCTAAGGTAAATGTGCATTTCCCCAATTTTTCTATTTATCCTTCACATTACGGATTTTTGGGGAATTGTCAACATTTATTTTAGTAATATAACTAATTATTTAAACTATTTGTTTAAAATAGCTTTAAAAGTGCGCATTTCTTTAACTAAAGTGTCTATGTTTCTTAAAAGTACTTGGTTTTTATTATAAACCGTAAGCTCAGTAGCAGGGTATCCTGCGTAGCGCCCAGATTTTTTGATAGATTTTGTAACACCGGCCATAGCCGCAACTATTACTTGATCGGTAATTGTGATATGGCCATTTACGGCAACTTTTCCTGCTAGTATCACGTGATTACCCAAAGTAGCAGAACCAGCTATTCCCGTTTGGGCAATGATAAGGCAGTGGTTACCAATCACCACACCATGTGCAATCTGCACAAGGTTATCTATTTTGGTGCCTTGACCTATACACGTAGCTTTAAAGCGAGCCCTGTCGATAGCTGCGTTTGCACCTATTTCTACGTCGTCACTGATACAAACTGTACCAACTTGGTTAAGCTTAGTATGTCTTCCGAGATTATCGGTTGTAAACCCAAATCCGCACGATCCTATTACAGCGCCTGGCTGCACAACAACGCGCGATCCAATACTACAGCCCTCACGAATTGTTACTTGCTGGTAAAGCACGCAATCGTCGCCAATAGCAACATCAGCGCCTATGGTAGTTCCTGCGCCAATAAAACTGTTTTTGCCAATAGTTACTCCCCCATCTACAACTACATTGGGACAGATTGTAGCATTATCTCCAATCTTTGCTGTAGGGTGGATAATGGCTGATGGATGTATTCCGGTAAAATAACTTTTTGGGGCGCGGTTTATACGATAAAGCTCGATGAGTTCCTGAAAGGTTGCATCAGGATTTTGTGAGATGAGAAAATTTTTATTTTCTGGCAAATCTACGCCATCTTTTATCACTACAACACCTGCACGGGTGCGCTGCATAGCGCCGTGATAGCGTGGATTTGAAAGAAATGACGCATCTTCTAGCGTTGCAGACTCTAGGTCTGCAACGCCAGTAATACAGTGCTTGGAATTGCCAACAAGCTGGCAGTTTGTCCGTTTTGCGAGCTCTTCAAGACTGTATGAGGCCATTACTATTTTGTCTCAGCAGTTTTTGCAGCATCTTGCTGTGCATTTTTATCAAACTCTACATCCATAGCTGTAACTACCTCTTTTGAGATATCAAAGCTTGGGTTGTGATAAAAGCAGACATCTTCGTTGATTGTAAGATCAAGGTTTTTGTCAGCCGCTACTTTTTTTGCCGCTTGTGAAACAGAGTCTGTTACAACCTGTACAATCTGGTAGTTTGCCTGATTGAGCATGTTGTAGTACTGATTTTGCTGCTGTGATAAATCTTGAGCGATCTTTTGGTATTTACCTTTTAGCTCAGCTTCGGCCTCTGGTGAAAGAGTATCAAGGTACTCATCAGAAAACTTTGGAGCCATCTCGTTAAGTTCTTTTTCTTTAGCTTCTATTGTTGACTCAAGCTGCTTTTTAATTTCTTCAAAGCGTGCTTGCTCTTGCTTACCAAGCTTTGAGCCTTCAAAGCATGACTTAATGTTCACAACACCAACTTTCAATGCAGCAGGCTGCGATGCCGCTGAGCTCAAAAATAAAGTGCCCATAGTACCAAGTGTTATTACACCAAGTACACGTAGCGCTGATACCATATGCTTGTTTTTCATGAAAAATACTCCTTAAAATGCTGTTCCAATTGAAAAGAAAAATTGTTTTACATCACGCTTATGCTGCGGATTTAACGGATAGCCGACACCCAAAACTAGCGGCGCATTTCCAAACACCTTCAACTTAATGCCATACCCTACCGTGTAGCGAAGTTGACCTAAATAGAGTTGTTTGAAGTAGACATTACCAGCATCAGCAAATACAAATCCATCCATCTTTTTAAAGAGGTACTGATCATACTCAGCCGATAACAAAACACTCGACATACCACCACGTGAAGTGTGGTAGCTATCGCGAAACTTTGGACCTACGCTGTTGAACATATATCCACGGAGGCTCTGTTCTCCACCCATAAAAAATCGCTCATCAAGGGGCAAATCTTTAGGATGTGTACTGCCAAGTGTTTGAATAAACTGAAGGTTGCCTCTAAAACGAAAAACACCATACTGATAAGGCTGCCAATAGTAGCTGTTAAGGTAGCTTCCCTTAAAAAAGGTGTGGTCGCCGCCAAGACCTGCATATTCCAATGCAAGAGATGACCTAAGCCCACGACGCGGCTGGTGAGGGTGATCTGTTGAGTCGTAGCTAAGATGAGGTCCTATTGCTGATATAAGGCCACCATTTTTGGATTCTTTTTGCAGCTGGCGCTTATGGTGGTTACTGCTCATGTGCTTTAAGTTAATAAACGAGTGTCTAATGCGGTAGCTGAACCCAGCTTTTACAAAGGCGTTTATAGGATAATCTGCGTAGGCTTGCGCGCTATAGGCTTTTACGCTGTAATCATCGGACTGATAGCTATTTCGCATCTTAGTTAGTGTTGCACCCACTATCCAAGGAGTATCCATAAAGTAGGGCTTTGTCCATGAGGCACTGTAGACAAGCTGCTTTTGACCAACAGTCACGTTTCCGCTTAGATATTCACCGCCACCTCGCAACCCTTTAAGCCCTTTACTAAATAGCGTCAGCAGCCCTTTTGAGTTAAAGTTGTTTTCGGTTGCAGCAACGCCACCTGAAAGCTTTTCGGTAGAGTTAAACGTTAAAAAAAAGTTAAGCGTTGCTGTGCTCGGGTTTTCTTCAACTTCTACGTATACATCGCGAAAGTTGGCGCTAAAATCGCCACGCGTTGTTTTTACTGCGTAAATATTTACATTTTTAAAGTAGCCGATATTACGAAGGCGCTCTTCTGATTTTTGCAGCATAGTGCTGTCAAATACTTCGCCTGGTGTAAGCAAAATTTCATGAAGTATTACTGGTGTATCTGTTCTTTGGTTTCCAAAAACTTTAATAAGCCCTACACGAAACCGTGAGCCTTCTTCTATCTTAAAGTGAACTGCATACTCTTTTTTACCTTCAAGCAGTCTGCTATCTGGAATAATTTGCGCATCGATATAGCCACGTGCACCATATAGATCTTTGATAGAGCTAACAGAGGTTCTAAGTTTTTCTGGAGAGTAGATACCACCTGCTTTTATGCCAATTTTTGCAAGTAGCTGATCGGTTGGTATAATGCTGTTGCCACTTACGGTAATTTCAGATACGTGATAAAGCGATCCCTTATCTATGTCGATGTCTATGATGATACGGTCTTTCTTGCTAGACTCTACTGTTTTAATGTGCACCTTTGCATCGGCATACCCTTCATTTTGCAAGTAGCTAATAATGGTTAGCTCATCGTGCCGCAAAACTTCTGGGTTATGGGTACCTTCGTCAGTAAGCCAGCTGGTAAAAAAGCTGTAGGTTTTAGTAAAAACTAACTCAAGAAGTTCATTTTTTTCTTTTTTTGTGACGCCATGAAAAACTATTTTGTCAATTTTTCCTGAGCGGCCTTCTTTAATAGAAACATGAATGTCAACTTCATTTGTAGGAGTAACTCTGTGAACAGTATAGTCTAATTCAGCCTCAAAAAAGCCCTTCTTCATGTAAAAGGTTTTAAGCTTATGAAATGCCTTGTTAAAGGTAAGGCGGTCAAAAACCTGCCCAGGGCGTATTCCTAACTCTTTTACAAGCTTATCGTCTTTTACCTCTTTGTTGCCTTGCCAGACAATAGATTTAATGACGGGCTTTACCCAAATATGTAAGGTCACATCAAGACCATTTGGCAACACCTCAATACGAGGATCTATGCGGTCATATTCTTTAGCTAAATTTTTAAGGTCTTCGTCAAATTCCTCTTGAGAAAAGAGACTTCCCTCTTTTGTTTTGAGACGCCCAAGTAGTTTGTCGTCGGTAGTCTCGTCACCATCTTGTTCTACAATGATCTCAATTTTTTGTACGCGCAAATGTTCGTAATGCGGTACTGAATCAGCTGTAAGCTGAAAAGAAAAAACAGAAAGAATGAAAATAAGTAAAGTTCGCATAAGCACTATATTTTGTAGTAATGATCTACGAAGTTAGGTTATGCGGCCGATAATTGCAAGCGAAACGTGTTATCACAAAGCGTAGTTAGAAAGAGCCTCTGGCCGATAGCGCCCTTGCCAAGGTGCCTCCATCAACAAACTCAAGCGAGCTACCAACTGGTATACCAAAGGCAAGACGCGATACTTTAACCGGCATGCCACTTAGCCTTTCCTTTATAAAGAGGCATGTTGCATCCCCCTCAAGTGATGAGTCTAGTGCTAAAATAAGTTCACGCACTTCATCTTTTTGAATTCGTGAAATGAGTTTTGGCAAGTTTAGCTTTTCTTCTCCCCTGCCATCAAGTGGAGATAAAAGAGCCGGTAGCACGTGATATAACCCCGCAAACTCCCGTGTGCTCTCTAATGTATAGACCTCTTTAGGTGAGCCTACCACACAAAGAACATCGCGCCTGCGTACTGGGTTTGAACAAAAAAGACACGAGCTTTCATCAGCCAAACAGCCGCACTCTTCACAAAGTAAAACTTTTTTTATATCTTGCAGAGCAGAAGCCAGCTCATGCAGTGTTCGCTCGGGCCAGTGCAGCAACATATCAAAAGCATAACGCTGACTTGAGCGGCGCCCAACACCTGGGAGCTTTTGAAGAAGTGAAAATAATTTTTCTAGACGTTGTGGGTATTGCATAATGGTAACAAATTGTAAATGCTTTGATCTTATACCAAAAATGTGATATTTTGGTAGGACTAAACAGGAGAAATTGTGCCTGCAACCATTACGGCATTAGCCGCTTATTTACCAGAAAAGGTGCTATCTAATAGCGACCTTGAAAAAATGGTCGAAACATCTCACGACTGGATCGTCACTCGAACCGGCATTAGCGAGCGCCGCATAGCGCATGATGAACAGTTTCCATCTACCATGGGAGCAATAGCCGCCGAACTTGTGCTAACAAAAGCAAAACTTGCACCAACTGATGTAGACGCCATACTCTGCGCAACTATGACACCAGACTTTATCACACCCTCTACAGCTGCTATTATACAAAGCACGCTTGGAGCAACAAAAGCCTGCTGCCTTGACATTCAAGCTGCATGCAGTGGCTTTTTATATGCCCTTTCTATTGCAAAAGGGTGGATTGAATCTGGTATGTATAAAAACGTACTTGTTATAGCCACAGAAAAAAACTCAGCCTTTATCGACTATAAAGACAGAAACACCTGCGTGCTTTTTGGCGATGGAAGCGGCGCTTGTCTGGTACAAGCCGATGGCCCTGGCTATGAAATTCGCCATATATGTTTGGGAGCTGACGGGACAGAGTCGCAACTTATTTCAATACCAGCTGGTGGAAGCCGCAATCCAACTACTACCGATACGCAGAGTACTGGCCAGCACTTCATGAAAATGGATGGCAAGGAAGTATTTAAACATGCCGTTCGCCGCATGGAAAGCTCATCAAAAGAGTGTTTAGAAGCCGCAGGCATTGCCGAGGCTGATGTCACATGGCTTATTCCTCATCAGGCAAACATTCGCATTATCGAAGCAATATCAAAACGCTTTAACATTCCTTGGGAGCGTACGTTGCGTACCATCCATAAATATGGAAACACCTCCTCTGCTACCATCCCTATTGCATTGGCAGAGCTTGACGAATACAACGCCCCACAATCTGGCGAACACCTCCTTCTTACAGCATTTGGCGCAGGTCTCACCTGGGGCTCAAGCCTATTGACAAAAGTATAATAAGGGCAAAAGTATAACAATGACAAAAAAATTAGCATTTTTATTTCCGGGCCAAGGCGCCCAATACATTGGCATGGGAAAAGACTTTTTTTCGCAGTACAAAAGTGCCCGCCAAGTATTTGAAGAAGCCGACGACATCCTCGAACAAAGACTCTCTCACATCATTTTTGATGGCGATGCAGCAGAGCTTACACAAACAAAAAATAGCCAGCCGGCTATCTTTATAGTAAGCCTTGCCATTTTGCGCGTTCTGGAGGAGCTTTATGGCAACCTGTCGCCTGTAGCATGTGCTGGCCTTAGTTTGGGTGAATATAGCGCTTTAGTAGCATCGGGCATTTTACCTTTTAACACTGCCCTGCGGCTTGTTCAAAAGCGTGCCAACTTTATGCACCAAGCATGCGAAGAGATTCCCGGCGCTATGGCTGTAGTGTTAGGACTTGATGATGAAACCGTAGAAACAGTTGTAGCCGAGCTTAACCTGCCCAACGACCTATGGGCTGCAAACTTTAACTGTCCGGGCCAAGTGGTAATTTCCGGCACCAAAAAAGGTATAGAAATAGGCTCTGAAGCCCTTTTAAAAAAGGGAGCAAAGCGCGCACTACCTCTACAAGTTCACGGAGCGTTTCATAGCGGCCTTATGCAGCCAGCAAAAGAAAGGCTAAAGCCATTTATCGATGAGTGCACCTTTAACAAAGGTCATGCAAAACTTGCCATGAACACACCAGGCGACTTTGTGGAAGCATCTGATCAAATGAAAACACACCTTGTAAACCAGGTGACAAACCCCGTTCGCTGGCATAGAGCCGTCCGTGCAATAGACTTGGCTGGTGTTGATCACTTTATAGAAATTGGCTGCGGCAAAACTCTAGCCGGCATGAACAAGCGCCTAGGGCTTAACGGCACAACACTAAGCGTTGAAAAAATTGAAGACATAGCACTTTTGGAGACAGTACAATAATGAAGCAACTAGAAAATCAGGTAGCTTTTGTAACAGGAGCCACCGCAGGTATTGGTAAAGCCATAGCAAAAACCTTTGTACAAGCTGGAGCACACGTTGTTGCCCTTGGAACAAACCGTGACCGCGGCGAGGAACTTGTTACGGAATGTAACGGGCAAGTAACCTTCATGCAAGTAGACGTATCTAATAAAGAACAGGTTGAAAAAGCCATCGAAGATACGTTAGCAAAATTTCAGAAAATCGACATCTTAGTAAATAATGCCGGCATAACACGCGATGGACTACTTATGCGCATGACGGACGAAGATTGGGAACGAGTACTTGCTGTAAACCTAACCTCATGCTTTTATACCATGCGTGCTGTTATGCGCTCATTTATGAAAGCTAAGCGTGGTAAGGTAATAAATGTTAGCTCTGTTGTGGGCATTATGGGCAACGCCGGACAAACAAACTATGCGGCATCAAAAGGTGCACTCATTAGCTTTTCGAAGTCCCTTGCCAAAGAAGTAGCCTCACGCAACATCACTGTTAACTGCATTGCTCCAGGCTACATCGACACCAGCATGACAGACAAAATACCAGAGGCAAAACGCCAAGAAGCTATTAGCCACATACCCCTGGCACGCATGGGCAAGCCAGAGGACATAGCTGATGCCTGCTTATTTTTAGCCTCCCCATCAGCAGATTATATTACTGGGCAGGTCCTTGTAGTAGATGGCGGACTTGCAATGTAAAACAAGATGCAAGAGGCGTTGCAAAATAACTTTTAGCCTGCTATCGTATCTTGCAAAATAACCCTTATTGTTAAAGAGGAAAAACCATGTCAGTAGACAACGAAGTAATTTCAATTATTGCAGAACAACTTGGCCGTGACCAAGCTGAAGTAACAGCAGAAAAATCTTTTTTTGAAGATCTAGATGCAGATTCACTAGACCTCACTGAGCTTGTTATGACTCTTGAAGAAAAGTTTGAAATCGAAATCAACGACGAAACAGCTGAAAAGCTAAAGACAGTTGGTGACGTTATCCGCTTTATCAACAGCATTAAAACTAGCAAGTAATTCTACTTAGTAGCAGGGTCAACTGACCCTGCTATCATCCTTCACAATCCCTACTCACACGCCGTTAAACATATCTGAATTGAATCGTCCTCAGACGGACTCTCATCTATTTTTTTCATCTTCTTAAATCTCCCTGCAGTCGCTCTGGGCTATAATAAGCTGTCCTGCGGACTCTAAAACAAAATAACTATTAAATATTAATAGGAATTAACAATTAATTAACTATTTTTCACAAATTTAACAGTGTTAGAGCAAAGTAGAAATGTCGTGTTATCTAGCAAAGTTGAAATGTCGTAATTTTTCCGTCTCTCAGACGCCTTTATTATATCAAATTTATGTTTATATGTGCTTTTTCGAAGGTTAGGCGGGGGAGTTTGAGGGGG
>JBGSSB010000108.1:0-2708 GCA_041737255.1 Chlamydiales bacterium
CGCAGGAATTTTGGATGTATGTCAACGATTACAGCTTGTGAATGAAGAACGATATGTCAAAGGGCGAGAGCTGCTGATTAGTATCGTGTCCATGCTAGTGAAAATGGCTCAAAAAAAATACTAATCGGGCAAGGGCAGGGGCAGGGGCAGGGGCAAGGGATTGTGGTTATGCAAGATGTCTATTCTATTCAGCCATCAACAAAATCAATACACGCCTATTTATTTCGCTGCTTGTCTGTCCTTTACCATCTTAACCGCACTACTAGGTGATTGACCGCTCTTTTTAGATAGTTCAATAGCTTCAGCTCGCTCTTTGTGACTCATTTGAAAAAATGACTCAATCTCATCGTCTTTAAGTTTGCTTTCGAAATCCATCTCTTGGGAGGTCATCTTCATATCTTCAATCTGAGCTTGCTCTGGACTAGATCCTGCATAAACAGCCGGTTGCATGCTAATAAATGCCGCAGAACAAACTCCTAGAACAATGTATTTCTCTATATTTTTTCTCATGTGGTCCACCTAAAGTATATTTTTTACAACTTTAGATGTACCAACATTACTATTTCTTTGGCAAGCTCAAGATTATTGAACATCAAAACACTTTTCTAGCCAAGATCATAAATAACAGGGCTACAAGCCACAACGTCCTTGAAGTCACCAAACTGTGCTGGCTTCCATTGCACCTCTACCCTTCCTTCAGGAACCCCTTTAAAAGATAAAGATTCTACAATTAACCGATTTTGATCTTGAAAAACCACCTTATGATTGGAAGTCATTCCACCATCTGTTTCTCTATCCATTGATGGGATATTTAAGCCTACAATCTTCACTCCCCTTTGCACCAAAAAATCAACAGCCTCGTTACTCATATATGGCCAAGCAGCAATAGACTCCTCTGCCCCTTCAAACTCAATCAAGGCAACTGAAACATCCTCAAAGCTCCACAGGGCTTTTTCAAGAGCCGCTTTTGTAACCACACGGTCTAATGAAAAATCAGCCGAGCTCTTGTTAATCATTTGATACGTATCTCCCGAGCTAAAGACAACCGTAGAAATCCCTTTCGACTCTCTTATATACTCAATAGCTAAAGACTCTGGCAAAACTTTCACATGTACCGCTCGCATCTTTTCCTTATAGTGAGGATTACGAGAAAACACCTCCTCAACACCTACCCCATCTCCAAAAACATGAGCCGCTGACTCAATATGTGATGTTGTTAAATGCGGGCTTGGACGCTCACTTGAATGGACGCAGTTTACCCCTACCCAGCCACCATCAGTCTGCTCAAGAGCTAAAGTAACCGGCTCTTGCGAATCCGCAATAAAAGGTAAGCTCCCTAGAAAAACCCTTTTAATTTCTATTTGTCGTGTAGGCCTAAAATTACCACTAATAGCAGATACTGCAGATGGGTGCATTGAATGATTCCTTTTTATTTTTTGCATCATATACAGCAAAAAAATAGCTTCCAGCAGTAGCAGCGCCTCCTTGAGAGCACGCATACGCGTTAATTCCATTAAATATCACTGCGTGATCTTGCTCAGTCGGCTCAGTAAGCAATGTGATTGGATACGTATCATTCATGATTCAAACACCGTTTGAGGGCAAAGTGCTGCAAAAGAACAGCCCGTCTGCTCACGCAGTGTTCTTGTTGCAAGTAAAGCCTTTTCATCATTTTGCAAAGAGAGCAGCCGTTTACGACATTCATCTACAGGAGCTGACATTTGTTGGTAGTAGAGAACCCATGCTGCATCTTCTGTTATTTGAATCCATTTATGGATCGATACAATGCCAAAAGCAAGGCAAGCCTTTTTCGTAGGCTCTTTATTTTCATTCATAGCCTGACGACAATATTCTCGGTGAGCCTCAAGTTGCCCTGCAAATAATGGTAAGGCATAGCAATAAGGATATAGAGAAGAGTTATGATTTGCGGCAAAATCTAGCGCAAGAACTTTTTCAACAGCTATATGAGGAAATAATGCAAGCTGCTGTAAAGAGACCTCATGGATAAAGAGGGGCTTTTGACCGAGCTGACGCCACCTACTACAATCAGTTATACTTGAGTAATCAGTTGCTACAAGAAATGCAGGAATACTACGATTCATAGTAAATAAGCATGGCTTGCATATGCTGTTTTTGTCAAATCTATAGCCAAAATTCATAAGCAAGAAGCAGAACCAGTAAGCAGTCTCGGGTTACTGAGCTATTCTGCAAATGTTTTATGTAGTAGCCCGCAAATAAGTCAATGAGTCACGCCTGACTTGGGCTGTCAAAAACTTTAAACCCTTGACATGCATTAAATTTAAATGATGTGTCCATATATCTTCCCTTATCCTGCTTATCATGCCGCTTGCGATCCTGCCTATCTTGTTCTCTGCTAAATCTATAAAAACAGGATAAGTTAGGTATACGCATCAGGCTAAACTAAAAAAAAATCAACTGTCTAAAGCATTGGTTATAGTGATGGTGAAAATCAAAAACAGCACGAAACGTGTTTTTAAGACATGTTTCAGGGGTGTTTACAACAGAAAAGAACAAGATACGCAGGATACGCTAGCGCGGGCAGGATAAGCAGGAGTGCGCCGTGAGGCGCCAAATCTCTAATAGGTGAGAGTCCTATTGGAAAAACATGACCAAATGTATTCCATATCAAGTCTTGGACTTGTGGAGGTAACGAAACGAGTTAAGCGTAGACAGAGAGATTATAGGCC
>JBGSSB010000122.1:0-19146 GCA_041737255.1 Chlamydiales bacterium
CATATTTTTTGGCTCGCAGTAAAAAAACAAACATGTCATAGTTTTGGCGATTTTTATTTACGGGTGGAAGCAATGAAACAAATCAAGAGCGAACGTCTACGAAAACTTGAATCTGAACTAAACGATTTACAGCAATGGCTCCAACTTGGCCTAGTGCCAAAAAAAGACGTAGAGCGTCATAAGGATGAAATAACCATTCTTCAAGCCAGAATCGAAGAGGAAAAAGAGCGCCTACAATTTCTTAAAGAGGGTGGCGAAGCAGAAGAGTTTATCGCCCCTAAGCGCACTCCGGCAAAAGCTGGCTACAACGAAATGCCTACAATACCCGACGTTGACATGGGTGATGGCGGCTCAGGAAACACTGAGGGCGGCTATGAAACCGATAGCTACGCCAGCAACGACACCTCATTTGAAGATGACACCGAAGAGGAAAACTACGGCTCAGGCGAGCATGATACCCGCAAAACTGAAAAAGGCGAAGCTGCAGAGGGCGAAGAAGAGGAAGAGGACGAATCTTACTTTTCTGACCGCAACCGCTGGAAGCGCGGTGGGATTGTAGATCCTGATGCTGACGAATGGTAGATGGCAATCAAGAGATAAGCCTATACATTCACATACCCTTTTGCAAACATAAGTGCCCTTACTGCCATTTTTATGTCATCAGTGATAAAGAATGCTTTAAAGACCAACTTTTGATTAGTTTAGAGCGCGAATGGAACCTCATACGTCCCCAGCTAGAAGGTAAAAAGCTTGTTTCTATTTACTTTGGCGGGGGCACACCAACACTTTTTGGCACAAAGAGACTTGAAACAGTACTTTCTTGGTTTCAGCACACCTACAGCTATACATCTGATGTTGAAGTAACAATAGAGACAAACCCAGAAGAGCTCTCAAACTACAGAAACTATCGCGATATAGGCATAAACAGAGTAAGCCTTGGCGTACAAAGCCTTGCCACCGACGAGCTAGCCATACTAGACCGCCGCCACAAGCCAGAGCAAGCAATAGAGGCTATCTATGCTATAAAGAATGGCGGTATCGACAACATCACTATAGACCTGATGTACGACCTGCCTGGTCAAACCCTAACATCGTGGGCATCCACACTCAGCTGCATAAAAACCCTCCCTATAACACACCTGTCGCTGTATAACCTTACAATTGAGCCTGATGCTGCCTTCTTTAGGCGCGAAAAGCAGCTACGAGAGATCATGCCAGATGATGAAACATCAACTGAGATGTATGCCATGGCCCAAGCCTCTCTTAAAGAAGCAGGCCTGATGCAGTATGAAATTTCAGCTTTTTGTAAAGATGGCCTCTATTCAAGACACAACGTTGGCTACTGGACAGGCCGGCATTTTTATGGCATGGGCCCCTCTGGCTTTAGCTACGATGGGCATAAGCGCTTTCGCAACGTTGCTAACCTTTCACGATATTCGACACTGTTAGAACAAAACACCTCTCCAATAGACTTTGAAGAGCCACTAGATGCAAAAGCACGAAAAAAGGAGCTTTTAGCCCTTAGCTTGCGCCTACTTGCAGGCGTTGACCTTGCAAGCTACGCACCACTAGAGCCTGAAACCCACAAAGCCCTTGAGTACCTTGAAAAAATGGAGCTCATAACAACAAATAAATCCCACATAGCCCTTAGCCCACGCGGGATTTTATTTTATGATACTGTAGCCTCAGAGCTTATTTAGTCTCTAAAAGCTGCTTTATTTGATCGAATATTGGTGCTAAATAGAGCTCGCATTTCTCATTAAAGGCACTTCCAGTAGCCAACCGCATTTCGTTTTTAGCTGGATGGCCTTCTAGTTCCTCTATTGGTTTCGCACCCATAGGATTCGCAGCCTCAGCCAATTTTGCAAAATAATATTTAACAAATCTTGCCTGCTCCCTTAGTTCCGGAGCCTGCAACAACTCATCAAAAGCATTTTTAAATTCTTCATTTTTGAATCGTTCCAGATGTAGCTTCGTAAATAAAACACATGCCTTTTTATCGCTCTTTATTTCTGCAGCGCCGATCTCATCAATAACTTTTTTTACAACCTTAGCACTATCTGATTGAAAATCAAAAGCCGCTTTTGTTTCAGCCCTATGCCCAGCTAAAAGCATAGAAGACTCCTTGTTGCTTACACTGTTTACGGCATTTACAACGGAACGCAAGACAGCAGATGTCCATTTACGAGCAGTTGGCTCTGGCATTTGAGATATATCCCCTTTACCTTTTTTACTTAGGGCTGTAAGTAGCGCAGCAAAGCTCGGGATACTCTTAAAACCCTTTTTCAAACTTTGACGCCCCTCTACCATCCTTGCAGATACTGCAGCAAATTTTTCTTTGCGCTCTATCTTTTCTTTATCTCGAATTTCAGATTGTTTAAGTGCGTTGTTAATTTGCCCTCGCTGCGTGTTTATGTTATGAGCGTTCTCCTTTTCCTTGGAATCTTTGTAGTCACTCATTTTCAAATGAGGCATCTGTGGCAAAGCTGCCCGCATTGCTTCTCTTTGGTAAGGAGTTAATTTTTTTATTTTTCCGGGTATTGACTGGGGAAGAAGCTTTGCAAGCTGATTGATATTTTCAAGCGCCTCACTCGAGACAAATACTGTTTCCTTAACCTGGTCTGTACTATTAATCATTCCTTTAGCCACGCCTTTGCTCAAAACCTGCCTGCCAGGTATTGGCACCATTTTGCTGTCACCTAAAGCTCTCTGAGCTACATCAGAGGTGCCTCTAGCTTTAGATTCAGCTGTTTTAACTGGCTCTATATCTCCCGGCTGCCAGCCAGACATTGCTGTCATGTCTACAGCATCCATCCATGATGTATCAACAGACTCAGCACACTGTGCAGGCAAGCGTAGAGAAATAGTTGTAAGTTCCTCGATTGAGGCGCTAGGATCAGGATTTACCTCACCCAAAGCCTTAAGAGCATCAGTAATGTTAAATTCAAGTGGGTCCATTGTCTATTCTCCTAGGCTTTACGTTTGATAAGCAGGCGTTTTTTTTCTGCCTCAAGCTTGTGATTCCAATCTCGATACGCATCCACTCCTTCTATGACATAAAGTGCCAGATCAATGGAGTTGATCGCGTTATCTATCTCTCCAAGTTCGTAGTAGCAACGGCTGGATAGTAGATGACAGGCTGGATCGGTAGGATTTGCTTCGCAGGCAAAAGCAAAGGCCCAAAGAGCTTCATCGTAGCGTTTACGACAAAATTCAGCATTGCCAAGGCCTAACCAAAAGGCGAATATTTTGGGGTTAAGGCTTGTTAAAAAGCCAAAAGCATCGGCGGCATCATCAAAGAGCTTTTGGTCATACAGGTGCTTTGCCCCTTGGTATAATTTATCTACTGTAGCATCTTCTACTGATGCTAGTTGCTGAAGGGTTATTCCTGAAAAGAGTTGGTCAATAAAGGCCTGTTCATCTTTTGCAATGAGCTCAGAAAGCCCACTAATGCGCAATAGACCATCAACAACATCGGTAGCAAACATCTCTGGTGCATCTTTTGAAAGCCCAATAAGAGATTCAACAATTTTTGCAGCACCATTTTGAAGACGCTTTTTGTATGTGGCAAATTCTAACTCTAGTTCTTGTTGGTATCTCTGCTGTAATGCCTTTTTAGAGAGCATCTGGTTTGGCATGTGCGCCTCTTGCTCTGCAATACTCTTTGCAAAATCAGCTGCTACATCATGAAATTCTTGGTCAATGACCTCAAGCAGCACCTTTTTTTTCTTTTCTGGCACCCCAGGTTTATGCATAGCAAGCCTCCATTACGTATTAATTTGATCGTACCATAAAATAATATTTATAATTAAATATATTATTAACAAATTCATGCCCTCTGACAAATATATCTTGATTTTTTAAGACTAAAGATGTGAATTAACATAAATTAGTGAAAAATGAGGCATTATGGACAGCGAAGAACAAAAACGAGCGAGACTCTGGGGCTTTATCTGTAGCTTTGTCTACCTTGCTTGCTTTTTTTTATCATTTTACCTTTTTGTCTTTGTGCCGCAGCTGCTTGGCAACCCAGAGATGACAACCCAAATAGGCCTATTACTTATATTTTTGAGCCTGCTCACCCCCCTTTCTATTGTAGTAACCATAGGTCTCATCTGGAACAGGTACATACATAAAGACTATAAAGCAGTCTATTACAGCTGCTTAATTCCCCCTATTACAGTTGTTTTAGTTGTTGTACTATTAAAGTTTATTGAATTAGTTTACTTGTAGCAGGAATTAAGCATAATAATTATTTGACAATTTAGTTTTTTTGTATATGGTAAGGGAAATGGAGGTTCCATGGACCTTGTCACCCCCTCGACAAATACTCAAGCTACCCCACCCCCTCTTCTTGACCTACCCCAAGAAGAAAAAAAGGCACCCTCCGCAGTAACACTACTGCGCACCCTTCACCTAAAAGTGCTTAGCTCTACAGCATCTGTAGTATCAGAGGCTGCAAAAGCACGCGTATTTGTTCCTATTAGCGCTCTTGGCTGGCTCTCTTGTGCAACTGTAAATCGCCTCTTTAAAGCAACCTCCTGGGTTACGGATGTAGCAAAAAATGGCGAGCAAGCTTATGCACTCAGCAAACAGGTCCAAGAACTTACCCATGATTTAATCGACGCAAGCCAGCATGTACGAGATAGTCGCCAAGCGGGCATGCAAACCATAGCCTCTGTTGCCCAAGCAGTACCAGTGCTAGGCACTGTTGTTGGCATAGCTAACTCTATTGCTGCAAAAGAAGCTGAGGCCGAACGCGCCGTAACCTGGTGGGGCAAACGGTATTCAAAGGGAGTTTTTGAGTTTTTACGTTATAGCTCGCCCTATATCCTACAAGGCCTAAACTTCGTATCGTCAAAAGTAGAAACCGCTACTGGCACACTCCAGGCAAAGCTTTACACCGGCATGACAAACCCTGATGCTATGAGCGATACATTTCGCAACATTGCCGACAAAACAAACGCTATACGCTATAAAATGATAAACCCCCAAACACCAGCTGATGCTATAAAAGCCCCCTACAACATAAAACTTGTAACTGCTCACAAAAAGCCCTTTGTCAACGATGCTGACACAAAAGAAGTTCGCCTTATAAATATGAATAAAATTTATTCATCCATAGGACCGCATATAGTAAGTAACGGGTTATTATATGGTGGCATTTCATCGCTAGGCAGCGCTGCCTCAACTGCTGCTCAAGTGGCTGGAAACGCCGCGCAGGCACTTTTTACCTCTATTGGCAATACATCTCTTGCTAGCTGGATATCAAGTGGCTTGAATAAGTCGGCACTTGGGCTTGAAATTTTGATGATCCTCCCATATGGCAAACAGGCAACCGCTAGCTTTTTAGAACAAGGTGGCCTACCTATTTATGAAATCGAAAAAACATTTGCAAAACTTCCTGAGGTTGTAACAAAACATGCCGTACACGTTGAAGGTAAAGTTTTAGAGGCCCTAGCCTGGGCAGACAGTAAAATCGAACAGGTAGACAATGCAAGTAAGTTGCATGAGCATCAAACATTTATAAACCACCTGCTCAACAAAACAGATACCTCTCTTCAAGAGCTCTCAAACACTATTGTGGAAGACTGCCTGGATAAGGGCACAAAAATTATCTGCTCCGATAATGTATTCGAAATTCTTAAAAGCAAAGAAAGCATTATAGCCTACGCAAAGAGTATCGACCTTGACCCTCACAGCCCTGAGTTTGTTCAGGCAATACAAGACATGGCAACAACAGGGACCATACTACAAGGTATAGACGAAGCAGGAAAAACAGCACAAAAGGCCGCCTCCTATGACGCCTCTAGTTGGAGAGGTTGGTTTGAACAAGGATTGCAAGCAACAGTAGACTCTATAGGTGAAACACGGGTTGGCCAAGGCATGCAACACCTTGTAAAGGCTGTGCGACCTACGGCAACCTCTGTTGCAAATACCATTACTACTAGCGCCAAACAGGCAAAAGATATCACAACTCACAGCATAAAAAAGCTTTTAGGCAAAGAACAGGCCCTCTCGCCAAAAGTACAAGTGCAGCTAGATAGCTGGCAAAAAACAGCACTTGATCTAGCCAGCACAAAAGCAAAACGTGATAGCGCAGCCCTCTCGCACGCAGCACTTGTTGAAATTAGCGGGCTTTGGGGTGCTCTACTGCAGCAAGGCTCTTCTAACGATCCCTTTAGCCGGTTTTTACGAAACACCTACATGAATAGTGTGCGTCCTACTCTTCAAAAAACACTTTCCGCTCTAGAAGCTGCACACAACCTCAATGCCGCAAACTACAATTTTTTATCAGCTCACATGGATGTCAACCTACAAACAGAGCTTCACATGCAGCAGTTTTTGTCCGAAAAGGCAAAGGCTGCCCACAAAGTTATGCAGGATGAATCAAAAGGATCCTTCACACAAACATTAGCAAGTGGAGCCAGTTGGGGTTTCCCCATACTCAGCTGGCTCTTTTTAAGCAGCCAAACCCTCACCGTACTGCCCTTTATTATGCAGCGCGTGATGCCACATGTTTTACGAACAACGGCCGCAAATGTTCAGGATAAAGCAAAGCCATTTTGGTTCTTTTTAGCCCACAACACCAAAGAAGTGGTTGGCAAAGGTGCTATGAACATACGCCACAGCTCACAGACTATTGGCGGCTGGTTGCAGCAAACATTTAACGAACAAATAGCTCAGGCTACAGGCACACGCTACATCGACCCACAGCGCATTGAAAACTTTAAAAAGCTCTCTTACGAAGAACAGGAATATCTCTTCGAGCGCACAAAAGCCCCCAAAACCTCATACGACATACAGATACATGAGACCCTTAAAGCATTAGACCAACTAGCAAATCCAGAACAAGAGCTCTCAGTGCTTTCTCTTCGCGACTATTTTCAATTATCAACTGCCAAACAACAAGAGATCCTTTTTGCTGTTGCCCACTCAGATGCCTATAAACACTTTTTAGACACAGATCCCGAACGCATTGTACGCAAATTTAATGAGCTGCCACACAATGCAAAAGCTAATCTCAGCTGTAAAACGACTGGCCAGTACAAAAAAATGACCATCTCAGATAAAGAACGAGTGCGCTTAGCAATAGCCAAAAACTCTCAGTTTTTTAATGAATATAGTGCAACCGACATTGAAACACAGATGCATTGGCACCATGAAATGAGCTGGAACCACCCTGTAGGATGGGAGTTTTCACAGTTTGAAGCACTTGATCACACCACAAACCACCGCTTGCGCAACATCCTGCAACTCTATGCATCCCTTGATGGCCAACAAGTTGCTATTTGCACACCTTCAAAGATTGAAGCGATGTCACTAGAGCAACAAGAACACCTTATAGACATTATAAACACCTACCACCCTGAACTTGCCGACACCTTTAAACAGCATTATGGGGTTGATATATACAAACTCTTTACCACGCAACATGCCCTGGAAAAGAAAAAAATATACTCAGCCATCGCATCTCTTTACAACATGCTGCCTCCTGGCCAACAAGCAAAGCTGCTAGAGCTTACACCAGATGAACTAGAAGCCATGTCCCCTGAGAAAAAAAAAGAGCTTAGGCTCTATCTGATGCATGCAAGGAACATGCCTGAGGATGGCGACCTACTTAGCACCTTCAACTGCCTAGAGCGCATGCAACAGGCCGAGTTTAGAGAATCAAAAGAACTTGCCGAAATTCAAAAAGAAGCAGTTGTCGCAACTATAGAAAAAGAACTTGCAAATGCATCCCTTAAACTAAAAGCGCTGCAAAGACGCATCACACGCCTATCAGACGGAGAGTACCTTGCACTTAAATCGCAAGTTGAGCAAACAAAGCACGCACTTGATGCTGCCCGGAAAGATAAAGAAGGCACATTGCTTGCATTCGCGTCCATGAAAGAGGCAAAAGCGCCAAAGCAAGCCCTCAGAAACGCCCACAATGCAATACAAGAAGCTGACAAAGCCATACCACTTCTCAAGACGCAATTAAAAGCTGACTCCGAACAGCTTACTCTGCTGTCGAGTAAACTCACCCACCTTCACCAACTTGAGCACGAACAAATCCAAAAGCTCTCAAACCTCAACACCCTTTTGGGAAGCAATATGCAGGTTGATGAAATACTGGATGAGTCACCCAAGGTAGTTCAAGCAATCAACAACACCCTTACCAACACCTTAGATGAAGTTGGAAAAAGCATGGTGCACTCACTTGTCTCTGTGATAAAAGAGAAGATATCAAAGAGCGACTACAAACAGGCTGTAGCCTTTTCACGCGAGTTCTTAGATGAGGCAATAAAGCTCAGAAAAAAACATCTATCTGTAGTAGAAGCTCGCATCAAAAACCTAAAAAGTGAGCTTGTACACCTAAAAGAACAAAAAGCCTATGATGCTATTAGCGAAAAACGGCTGCAGCTTCGAGCCCACACAAACTTTACGCTAAAGCTAAATCAAGCCCTGCTCGGCAAGTTTATGGAGCTTCGCCAAGAATTTGAAACGCATATCCCACAAGACGTGATACGCGCTGCCCCAGCTGCATAAATAAAATTTACAAATCTATCCGCAAATCCTGCAAACGCGCAAGACGCACAAAAGCTTAATAAAATATTTAAACGTTTTATAGTATTATCGTTTTTATCGTTACATCGTTTTTATCATTTGAAACTCATCATGATTATCCTGCCTAAAACAAGAAATGATTGATTGCAAGAGCAAGGCTAACTATAACAAGGGCTTTTTTTATGCGATCGGGCATGAGAGCAAGTGGCACTAAAACGGCTGTTCCTGTTAGCAGCTGTACCTTTTTGTTGTTATAAAAAACTTCGACGATGTCGTTTAGGGACTCGTTAACGCTGCGCATATCATCTGGCAAACATTCCAAATATGAATTTATGAAATTAACGATTCGTATCTTGGATCCAGTGGCTTGTAACACTTTAGCTACCAATTGTGCTTGTTGAGCAGATAGATCATGTGTCTGATACTGAATTGCCATCTTACGTAGCTTCTTTTTTTGTTCTCGCTGCAATTTTTCCTGTGAAGAGCTTTTCAGCAGCTTTAGTGCCGTTTTAAAAGAGGCCATTATAGTGTCACTGTTGTCGGTATTTCTTTCGGCAGACTCTAAAAGTATATCGACCCACCGCTGCAAGGCCTTTTCATGATTTGTCTTTTGGTACTTTACAACCATTTCTCTTGAAAGCTGATTTATTTTTGTAACCAAAAAATCGATATCTGCAAAGGTGTGATCCATACCCGAATGCTGTAGCAAAGAAAAAAGAACATTAGGCAGTAAATCTAAGGCTGAAAGTGAGTACTGCTGGAGGTTTGTGGTAAACTCACTGAGCAACTCCATTATATGAGGCTCGCAAAATCTCAAGGCATCTTGATCAAGTAGTGTTTGGAGCTCACTGTAGGCCCTTTTAAGGTCTGTTTTTTGTAGGGCGGTGGGCGCTTTGCGATTTATGATTAGGCGGATGGGTTTTTCGGCCAGGCAATTTGTATGAGGAATTTCAATTGGTCCCATGCGTGCTTCAAGATATGCCTTTGCCTCATCTGAGCTATAAAAAACCTCTGATGCTGGTCGAAGTACAATCGACCGTTGTTTATTCTCTAACTGATTTTCTTTTGCCCTGGCATGAGCGTTGGCAAGCGCTTGTAGAGATGGGCAACTATAGGCTGGCACTGCTACCTCGGTGTTGTCAACTTCTTTTGCCTCAGCTAACGGCAGCAACTCAAATATTTTAGAAAAAGCACCGTCAAACCAAAAAAAATTAGATTTTAAAACCTGAATGCTGCGAGTCGCTAAAGTGCAGGCCGTATCTAGTAGAGGTCGTACTACCCGTTCTCCAAAAACTTCCGCTGGAGTCTTTGCCAAAACCTCAAACGAACCATTGCTGTGCTGAATGAGCCGATTGTCACTCGCTCTACCCACAAGCAACATAGCGCTAGTAACGCTATAATTTCCTACTAAATCTGCTCTATAAATTGATGCGGCCATACAAACCCCTATACTGTAGGTTTATTCGTTCTAAAATCGCAGTTATACCCACCACTTGCGAAGAATTTATCTATCCACATCCAACGGTCAACCCAAACAGACCAACAGTAATAGCCTTGGAGAGCCTTCCACTCTGATGCCCCTTGAGCATCAACTTTTTCTAGCAGAGGCATTTTGCTTATTTGGGTGTGCTTATAACAGCTTTTTCCAGGGTTGGCTTGTTCACATTTTTCGATAGCAACTTCTAGCAGCTTGTTTTCTTTTTCATATTTATTTGTATTATCATTATGTATAACGCGCATTTTTTTATAGGTATCATCTAAAAAACACTGCGTAAAAAAGGGACTATACAGCTTGTGAGCTGCTTCAAGCATTTTATGGTCACTGGCATCTACGCCTGCAAGCGTTATCTTAATCACCTGCTCCAAAGGAGCTCCTACACAGGCCTCTAAATCAGATTTTTCCTCCCTGCCACGCTTAGCATGTAAAGTATTCGAAATCTCCTCAGATCTAGACTCACCATTAGCAACTGGTAGAATCTGCAAAGAGCGGCTGAGCATACCATCAAAAGCAAATACGCCTCGCTTTACTAGCTGAAAAACGCTACTAGTAAGGGAGCATGTTTTATCAATTAGTGGCCTCAACACCCTTTCGCCAAACACTTCAGCGGGCGATTTTGGAATCACCTCAAACGAACCGTTTACATGCCGATAAAGTCTACCTCCAACAAAGGATTGAGTCATATTGGGCAACTCTACAGGCAGTGTGCTTAGCAAACAAGAAGCTGACAGATTAAATTCTACTACGCTCATATGAATCACCCTGCTTTTATCTTGGTTTGTTACTCTGAAGATCCAGTCTGCTAACACAGACTACTGGATCCAGAGCACTCTACATCGGCAGCATAGCACGTTAGTGTCGCCAGACAAAGCAATTTTGCACAAAACTTTGAATCAACATTAGCCATGCCGAGCAACAAGCTGGGTTACAATCTGCTCATCTTCTGCAACTCCATTTTCCTTTTCTAAAAGCCTATCGATAGCAAGTCGCATACGCATTTCATCAAAGGCGGTCTTCTTGTTAACAATAAATTCTGTAAGAGGCCCTTCGATTAGGTGATGGAGTTCATCAACGGTGATTCGATCGTCATTGCTGATAATTTTTTCAATAGTATTTTCAAAAAGTAGCTGCATATAATCAGCTGAAAGTAGTTGTCGGAGCTTGATATAATTTGCAACTACATACTCCTGCGACACCCGCCGCTCATTAACATCTGTCCCGTACAGCACGCAGGCTAATGAGCGAAATTCAATGCTCTCATGCTGCCAACAACTCTTTTGCCTCAAAAACTTAACCATCGCTGCTTGCAAGAAACTATTTGTAAATGCTGCATGTTCAAACTCAGTAAACTTTTGGTATGCATTTGCTTTAAGCCTAGCATCTGGCTTACAATTAGTCGCAATCAACAACAACGATAAAACGTCATAGCTTTTGTTTAAAAGCTCAGTAATTCCCCATTCGTTACAGAGTGTGTCATACTGACTACACAGCTCTTCAAAAACCAGATTTTGTTGTAGTCTTTGTTGCATAGGCACATTGCGTCTAAGGCAAGAAAGTAATAGTAGGTGTTCACAGCTCAAATGCGTAGGATTTACTGTAAAAAAAGCCCGAACCATAGCTTTTACGAAAAAAAGATCATGTTTTTTTTCGATCTTTTGATCGTTTTGAAGAACATTCCAGATTTCTGCAGCCCCCTCTGTTATCTCGATAAGATCTGCTAATTTTTCATTAAATAGCCGGCGCATAAAGCCATGTGACAGCTTTAAAAAATGAGAATACTCCCCAGGTGCTTTTTCAGCCTTTTTCAAACAGCTTCCTATTTGAAAATACAGCAGCACCTTTTCAACGGGTTTTTGACGTACAGTACCATCACATGCTAGTAGTTTTTGAGCACTAAATAACTGCAACGCCTGCGGCCTTGAAAGCTCTCTAACGATATCGAGTAAAAACCCTACCTCTCTAAGCTCATAACGAAGTCCATAGGCATAGTTCAGCAAAGTTTTAAACGTTGAGTCCGGGGTAAGCCTGTAAATTTTTTTACGCTTATTTTGCAGCTTTTCTTTGAGCTGCATGTAACAGTTGCCGTAGAGATCAAGTTTTTTTGTAAATTCCTCACATTTTTCAGGAGAAATTTTACCCTCCATTATCTTTGCAAGTTTTCGTGTGAGCTTTTCTGACATACCAGCAATTTGAGTTCCCAGTTTTTTCTCAATTTTATCACCAAATCTTTCGCACTCTCCAGACTTTATATAACTTACAAGACGAGATACCCTAGAAAGCATACTCCAAAAAGAAAATTTTGCCTTCGATTTTGAGACACTCGACAATACTCGTTGTACCTCAGTTTCTTCGACAAATGGATATATAGGTTGATCCTTTGAAAACCGAGGAGTGTGCGCTTCATAAGAACTAATTCGATTTTTAACTACGTCCAACATTTTGCTAAGTATTTCTATGTTGTCATTTTGACCACTTATTTCGTGAAGTTGTTCTATACACTGCACAAATGCCATTTCAAAAAGTTTGAGCAGTTCAATTCCGATATCTCTTGGGGACTCACTTGCAACATCAAAATGTTTACCTTTAAACTCTATCGTGAGGATTTCAGTTTTTTGCACTGGAGATACCTTAGGATCTACCACACGAATGAGTAAATCAACCATCTCACTCAATGTTCCGTACATTCCAACAAAAGTATTTTGTCCCACACTAAGAAGCACATTAATGGATTTTTCGAATACAAAATATTTTGCCTGTATTTTGTGTATGTTGGAGATTCTTGAATGAAGTAAGGTGCTATCAGCTACACGTTCACAATCAGCCCAGATCCCCCCCTCAGTAAGCAATAAATTATGAATTTCTCGTATAGACTCCGACAAATTTATTTTAGGCAATTCTTTGTTCTCACATCGCCAGTAATAGACCTGTTTTACCGACAGAATATCTGCTGCAAGAGCATCTACTTTGCGCTCTATTGCAACAATTTTACGATCTAGATCTTTTATAGTAATTGGATCCTGGCGCAGGTTTGCGGCGCCAGGCTGAAACGAAATTGGGTGCATTGTCGATATCTCATTTGAAAGTTGTAGTAGTACACCCAATACAACAATCAAGAGGAGATAGTCAACGAAAAAGTTTAATTAGATAGGATAAAAACACATGGACGCTTGTTGATTTGTGGCAGGGGCGCCTTTTTCCACTCTTTGATTGTTTTTACATAAATTTCCTGGTTTGGACTCGTAAGGTCGCATGCTACAGCAAGTTGCGTTGCGGGATGAAGATCTGATACGAGATGCTGCAGAAGCTCTTGATTACGATATGGAGCTTCAATAAAAATTTCAGAACTTTGTTCTTTTTTTGACTTTTGCTCAAGTGACTGCATGCGTGATTTTCTAAGTTCTTTATCCCTCGGCAAATATCCATGAAAAGAAAATCGCTGACCACTAAATCCCGAGTACATAAGGGCCATGATAATAGACGATGGCCCAACAATCGCCTCAATAGCTACATTTTTCTTACGTGCAAGGCGTACAAATTGCGCGCCTGGATCGGCAATGCAAGGAAGGCCCGCATCAGACAACAGCCCCCATATACCGCCATTTTCTATAGGTTCCATAAGAGCAGCAAGCTCATCTTCTTTTGTATGCTCATTTAGCACCATAAGAGGCAATTGGGCTTTTTTAAATCGTGACAAAAAGCGCCTTGCCGGTTTTTCTGATTCGCAAATAACACCGTCGAGTGATGCTATGATACCTGCAATATTCTCTGGCAAAAAGCGTGTATGATCTTGTTCATCATCTAGAAGATTTGGAAGAAGATAAAGTTGTCCTGACATTATATAAAAACCTTCATTAAGAGCGTTGTTTCATCAAAGGGTGAATCTTTTAAAGCCAGTTCTGCTTTATCTAGCTGCAAGATTGCACGTGTAAGAAAGGGCTTTCCAGCCTCTTTTGCCAGTCTAAAATTTTTATCAAACATTTTTCCTCGAAGCTGAGGAAAGTGCTCTTGAATATTCTGCGTGCCACTATCTGACAAGCTTACCATCATAAGAGCCTGGTGGCAGACATTTCGAAGCTGGCGAACAAGTAAAAATGCAGATACCTGGTTATCCAACAGCTGACGCAGTATTGTTTGAGCCTTTGGCATGTCGCGCTGTAAAAAGGCATCGCTTAGCTGCCATACAGTCTGTTCATGCTCAAATGTGCTTATTGCTTTTAGGTCCCCCTGGGTGATTTCTTTTTTGTCACCTACATAGCATATAAGCTTTTCTAGTTCTTGACGCAGAAAAAAACGATCCGTTGTACCCGTGGCAGCAATATACTGAACTACCTGCGGCTGAATTTTTATTCCACGAGCTTTTACATACTCTGCTATCCACTCTGCAATTTTACCCTGCTTGTCCCATGGTTTTACATCAGCTATAGTTACTATTGGCATATGTTTGCCAAGATCTGTTTTCCCCGTAGCATGTAAAAGTAGCCATACTTTTGGGGTGGGCTTTTTGGCAAAGGCCACGACTAGCTCTAAAGCTTTAGCAGAAAGCTCGTGGGCTTTTTGGATGCAGACAAACGTTTCAGAAAAAAACGAAGGAGAAAAAAGCACCTCTTCAAGGGTGTATGCCTTTAGCTCATCTGCCACATGGCAAAAGCTTATATCGGCAGTTTTTGGTTTAAACCTACCGGTTTCACATTCGAGGTCAAAGGCATCTCCGCCCTGTATAAGTAGGCACTGTTTCATCTATTAAAATAAATATTGATAATTAATTGAAAATCATGTAGAATAATATCACTTTTTGCTCTATTTTTTGTGAGCTTTTATACTTATCAGGGAGAAAACATGAAGCTGTGGGCTCAAATCGCTATTGCAATCGTTCTTGGCTCTAGTTGTGGATTTATTCTAGGTCCTGATGCTGAGATGCTCAAACCTATTGGCACCCTCTTTTTAAACCTGCTCGGAATGCTAATAGTACCACTTATCTTCTCCTCGATGACCTGTGGTATCACAAATATTGCAGACCCAGGCAAGCTTGGCCGCGTGGGCCTTATTGCTGTGGTGATGTATGGCATTACCACTCTTATAGCTATATTTTTCGGCATTTCGCTTTCTCACTGGCTACAGTTTGGAACAGAGCTTCATTTTACCCAAGCTGTTCCTATTGAAGCAAAAGCCCTCCCCTCACTTTCTGAACTTATCTCAAGCCTTGTGCCAAAAAATCCAGTGCGAGCCTTTGCCGACGGCAACGTAGTGCAAATTATTGTATTTTCTACGTTTTTTGGTATCGCCCTTAACATGGCAGGCCAAAAGGCAAAGCCAGTTATTGCGTTTCTTGAGGGACTGTCAAACGTTATGTTTAGCCTTACCAAAATTGTGATGCACATATCACCTATTGGGGTCTTTGCCCTAATGGCATGGACCTGCGGCTCCTTCGGGCTAGACGTTCTAGTCCCCGTTATTAAATTTTTATTCAGTTACTGGCTTGCCTGTGCACTGTTTGCAATACTGATCTTCTGCCCTGTGTTAAAATTTTTAGCAAAAGTCTCCCCCTGGCCCTTTTTCAAAAGTATGGCCTCTGCATTTGCAACAACAGCATCAACTTGTTCAAGCTCAGCGTCACTTCCTGTAACGATGCAAACAGCCGAAGAAAAACTTGGTATATCAAAAGGGCTAACAAACTTTATCATGCCCCTTGGCTGCTCACTTAACATGAATGGCTCTGCTCTATTTCAGGCAATGAGTGCCGTCTTTTTAGCCCAAGCCTACGGCATAGAGCTACAGATACACCACATCGTTGCTCTTACTACAACTATTATCATGGCAACCTTAGGAACCGCTAGCATCCCGGGAGGTGGCCTGCTTATGCTTTCCATGGTTCTGGCCGCTGTTGGCATTCCACTTGAGGGCATTGCTATACTAGCCGGCATTGACCGTCTTCGTGATATGGCCACAACTACACTCAATATTGCAGGTGACACCGTTTGTGCTGTCTATGTAGCAAGGCGCGAAAACGAGCTGGATCTTAGTAAATACTACCAGCAAACCCCTGCAAAAATCCCACTGCCAAACGAGATATAAATTCTTATGCGCCCATCATATCAGCTAACTAAACATCCAATAGGTAGTTTACGCGAAATATGGGCCGTAAGCTGGCCTCTTATGCTTAGCCTGTCATCAACAAGTTTGATGCACTTTGCTGACAGGCTCTATCTTGCACATTTTAGTGTATCGGCCATGAATGCCGTTACCTGCGCAAGCGCCTTTTGCTTTGTACTCATAGCTTTACCTCTTACTGTATGCGAAATTACAGGCGTCTTTGTGGGTAGGTTTCATGGGCAAAATGCTCCTGAAAAAATAGGAAAGCCTGTCTGGCAAATGCTTTGGCTTGCACTTTTTTCCTTACCACTATTTATGCTTATTAGCCGCACTGTTTCCCCCTATCTTTTTGCTGCTGGATCTGACGAGGCCATCTATTTTGTTACAAGCCTCGACTTTAGCTTTTTGCAGCTTGCAGCCTTTGCTCTCATGGGCTTTTTCTTGGGTACTGGCAAAACAAAAACCATCACAATAAGCACCATCATAGCCAATGTCTTAAATGCTATAATCGCCCCACTATTAATCTTTGGCACACCTATATCACCCTCAATGGGCGTAAAAGGAGCAGCTATTGCAACGGGAATGTCTCTAGGCTTTCAAACAATTTTTCTTATTACTCTGCTTTTGCGTAAAAAAAACAGAGAGCACTACAACACCTCCTTTTGCGGAATTGACACCGCGCTTATTAAAGAAATGCTCTACCTAGGGATTCCATCAGGCATAGGACGTTCGGCAGAAAGCCTAGCTCACAGCCTTTTTTTTCGTATTATTGCCATGGCAGGGGCTATTGAACTTACCTCGGCCACAATCGCCCAAAGTTTTTATATGCTAGTTGTCTTTTGCGTTTATGGGGTATCAAAGGCCATGACGGCAATTGTCTCTAACCTCGTTGGAGCTAATGCTTCATCACACATACCTAAAGCCATCTTTTCAGCCTTTAAAATGCATACGTTCCTCTTTTTGCTGCTACTTGGCTTTGCCTATGCCGGAAGTGAGATAATCCTTTCAAAAGCTTTAAGCGCTGAGGATAAATACCTGATGGACATGCCGGAGTTTATAACTACGGTGAAAACTTCGCTATTTTTCATGTCAGTGTTTTTTCTATTAAAAGGCTTTTCTTGGATTCTTGTGGGTCATCTAACGGCACTTGGTGATACAAAATTTATTATGTATGTTAATGGCTGCACCCACTGGATAGGCTACATACTCCCTATCTATCTTTTGGTAAGCTACTGGGGGGCTGGAGCAATCACCGGCTGGACCATTATTGCCTTTAATAGTTTTATAGTAGCAGCCATCTTTTGGTACAGATCTAACTCACTAAGTAGAGCCAAAGAACTGCGTGCCATAAGAGTTGATGTTGAATAAAGCATCAATTTAAAAGCAAATTCGCTATACTCTCTATATTCGTTATACCAAGTAAAAAATTTATCCTTTAATTCGTACACTATCATGTCTACTCAAAAACCATACCAGCTAACACGGCACCCTGTTGGCACATCATTAGAGATATGGGCTATATGCTGGCCATTAATGTTAAGCTTTTGCTCTAACAGCTTTATGATGTTTGCCGACAGACTCTACCTTGCTCACCACAGCGTATCAGCCATGAATGCCATGGCTGTCGCGGCAAACTTTTGCTTTTTGGTACTCATCTTCCCCTTTGGCATCTGTGAGATTACAGAAGTATTTGTAGGAAGGTTTCATGGCGAAAACCGCCATCTTGATGTTGGAAGACCTACATGGCAGATTATATGGCTGTCGATAGCCTCATGGCCACTTTTTTTTATTGCAAGCCACCTGATGTCTACAGTTTTATTTAGTCACGACTCACTTGAAGCTACCTATCTATATACATTTTTGAGCTTTGGCCCCTTTTTACTCATTTCCTTAGCCCTTACAGGATTCTTTGTAGGGATTGGCAATACTCGAGTTATCACCTATGCTACAATCTCTGCAAACCTGGTAAATATAGCATTGGCCCCAATACTCATCTACGGCACTGCTTTTAGCCCTGCAATGGGAATCAAAGGGGCAGCACTTGCTGGAGGCTTGTCTCAGGCATATCAGGCATTTTTTTTGTTTGTACTGTTTTTTCAAAAAAAGACCCGCGATGAGTTTGCCACGAAAAATTGCTCCATAGATCTACCTCTTACAAAAGAAATGCTAAGAATAGGCCTGCCCGCAGGGGCAAGCCGATCTCTTGAAGTGCTTGCTCACTGCGCCTTTTTTTATATAATGGCAAAAGCTGGCCCATTAGAGCTTACCATCGCCACTATAGTGCAAAGCTTTTTTTTACTTATTGTCTTTACCAACGATGCTACATCAAAAGGCGTGACAGCAATAATTTCAAACCTGATAGGCGCCAAAGTTAGCAGCCTTATACCTAAAGTAATGAAAGCGGCTTACCGTTTGCAGTTCATTATGTTTTGCCTTGTCGTAGCGCTATGCTTTATAGGGGCAGACAGCCTCTTTTCGTTTGTACTTCAAGAAGAAGACAGAATACTATTAACAAATCCATCGTTTGTCTTTAACCTAAAAATTTGTCTACTTTTGATGTGTCTGTTCTTTTTATTTGATGGGTTTTGGTGGATAGTTATTGGCCACTTAACAGCCATAGGCGACACCAAGTTTATCCTCTATGCAAACGCCCTTGCCCAGTGGCTTGTCTACATCTTACCAACCTATCTTTTAGTGATGTATGCAGGTGGTGGTGCCCTTTGTGGTTGGTCTATGGTATGCCTAAACTCTGCTGTTTTATTTGCCATATTCTTATGGCGATCCAACTGGCAGCTCAATCGAGCCTTAGTGAAACAAGACCAACTTCTCTAATGCCCAAATCAGTAGACATCTTGCATAACCACAATCCCCTGCCCTTGCCCGATTAGTATTTTTTTTGAGCCATTTTCACTAGCATGGACACGATACTAATCAGCAGCTCTCGCCCTTTGACATATCGTTCTTCATTCACAAGCTGTAATCGTTGACATACATCCAAAATTCCTGCG